>CALXMJ010000173.1 GCA_944389445.1 uncultured Victivallales bacterium
GTCCTGCCGAGGGGTGTTGGGGGCGAGAAGCCACCAACCCCCCCCCCGGCAGAAAGAATACAGAGGAAGAAACAGAAAATATCCGCTAACGACTCCGGCGAGAGAGCTGCTGGATGCAGATTCCGCGTTTATCATACATGCAATTTGCGGGAGACCGGCAGTCTATCTTCTGGCGATACGGAAGATATAGACTGCACCAAAGATCTGATACAGAGCCGGGGGGATCCAGACGATATACTGCGGGAACATCCACGGTGTGGACTTCAATGAATCAGAAACAAGGACCGAACCGAAATAGAGGCCGGCAAGGAGCACACTCATAAACAGGCCGATGGAAGTTTCACGCCGGGATGTGCGGATTGCCATCGGCAGACCGAGGAGCAGAAATGCCATCGGAGCAAGAGCGAGGGCCACCCGCTGATTCAATTCCGTTTCAATTTCACAGATTCGTTCTGTGGAATTGCGTTTGCGTTCGATGATGGAGCGCGCGTAAAGGCCTTCATAACCGAGATGCTTGTCGCGGAGGGCGATGCGTTTGCGGTTGAATTCCTTTCCATATTCCAGGGTGAATTTCATCTCTTTGCCGAAGGTTCTGCGGGGGTGTTCGTCGTTATTGTTTTCGTAGGCGATGATCGTAGCGTTTTCGAGAATGATATCCATTTTCTGAGCGATTTTGTCGACGACGATTTTTCCGGAAGAAGCGGTCACATCCTGTTCGATTCGTTTGGCATCCTTGCTCAGGTTGTAGACCTGTATGCCTTTGATCTCGCCGGTTTCCGCGTTTTTCTGATCGATGTACATGCTGAGATTGTCAAATTCGATCGGGATTCCCGGTTCAAAGAGTGCAAGAGGATGATCCACCGCAACACTTTTCACCACGACCTGAGCCTTGCCGAGATAACGCGGTCCGACCTCCAGCTGGAGGTAAAGGCAAAGACAGGTCAGCGCAAATGTAAGCATGATGATCGGCGCCACAATCTGAAGAATGGAGACGCCGCAAGCGCGCATTGCCGTGACCTCGTTGTCTGCGGAGAGTCTGCCGAAAACCAGCATGATGGAGACCAGCGCAGCCCACGGAATCGTAAAGGCGAGTGCGATCGGCAGCACATACAGCATGAACAGCATGGCCGTGGAAATGTTGACGCCGTTGGAGATGTATTCAAAGACCTTTACAAGGCGGGCGCCCGTCATGCCGAACGTCAGGACTCCCATCGCCATAAGGAACGTGAAAAGGAAGTTCTTGGCAACATAAAAATTTAATGTTTTAAGCATCTTTCAATCCTGTAAAAATATTCCGTATCGTCAGGTCTGTAATTTAGCATGCATTCCCCGGGTTTAAAAGTCGAAAAAGCGAGAAAAAACGATGAATCTTCATCGGAAAGTGAAAGTTGCTCTGGTAAAATTGAAAAAATGCGCTATCTTATAGCTTCAGTGTTTCTATTTTGGTCATTAAAATATGGAGACTCACAATGAGAGTAGTAAACTTCAGTGCTGGGCCGGCAATGCTGCCGACGGTCGTAATGGAACGCGCTCAAGCGGAATTCTGTGATTACAAGGGAACCGGCTGCGGTGTGATGGAACACTCTCACAGAGGACCTCTGTTCGACGAGATTCTCGCCCGCGCAATCGGCAATGTCCGTGAAATTCTCGGTGTCTCCGACGCCTACGATGTCGTCTTCATCCAGGGCGGTGCAAGCATGCAGTTTGCAATGATCCCGATGAATTTCATGAAGCCCGGCGGCTATGCCGAATTTGCGGATACCGGCACATGGTCCTCCAAAGCCATGAAGGAAGCCAAACTCTTCGGCGAGGTGAAAGTCATCGCATCCAGCAAAGAGGATAAATACAAATACATTCCCGCTTTCGACACCTGGAAGCCTTCCACCGCCGAGGCATCCTACCTCCATATCACCAGCAACAATACGATCTACGGAACCCAGTACCGCGATTTCCCGACCGCGAACTCTCCGATGATCGCCGATATGTCCAGCGACATCATGTCCCGTAAATTCGATATGAACAAATTCGCGATGGTCTACGCCGGCGCCCAGAAGAATCTCGGTCCCAGCGGACTCGCACTCTGCATCATCCGCAAGGACATGATCGCCAGAACGCCTGCAAACGTCCCGACCATGCTCCGTTATGAAACCTATACCGCCAACAACTCCCTCTACAACACGCCTCCGACCTATGGCATCTATATGCTTGCGCTGGTGACCGACTGGATCAAGGAGATCGGCGGAATCGACGCGATCGAAAAGATCAACAACGCCAAGGCCGCCGCCCTGTACAGCGCAATCGACGCCTCCGAAGGCTATTACAACTGCCCGGTCTGCCCCGACAGCCGTTCCAGAATGAACGTCGTCTTCCGCCTCCCGAACGAAGAGCTCGAAGCCAAGTTCGTCAAGGAAGCGAAAGCGGCCGGCATGATCGGCTTGAAGGGACACCGCTCCGTTGGCGGCATCCGCGCCAGCATCTACAACGCCGTTCCGATGGAAGGCGTGGAGAAACTCATCAACTTCATGAACGACTTCAAAAAGGCGAACGGCTGAGTCCAGTCCGCCGGATTTTCCGCCGGAGGACTCGTCTTCGCCCGACGGAAAATCATTTGATTTTATGAAACCACGATGCATATTACAGCATGCATCGTGGTTTTGTCCGGATAAAAACACCTGAATCACGGATTCAGGACCTCAGCTTCGGGAGGATTCAACATGCTTCAGAAATACTCCGTGATGAACGGCAGAATCGTTCAGGGAACGGAAGGTTCCATTCAAATTGAAGTCTACATCATGCCGGATGAAGCAGAACGGACCAGGCTCATCGACGATTATGAAATGAATGAGCATACCATTGCCTCCTCCATCGACCCGGACGAAACACCCCGTATCGAGTTCGAAGACAATCATACGGCCATCATTGTCAAATACCCGAAGAATTATTCCGCAGACGACAACTTCCTTTTCCGCGTCAAGTCCATGGGCATTTTCGTCTTCAAGGACAAGGTCGTCATCATCATTGACGAGTATGTTCCCCTCTTTACCGGAAAGATCGCCAACAATGTCCATACCGTCCAGGACGTGATCATGAAAACTCTGCTCCTCACGATCCGCCACTTCGAGAGCCATCTGCGCGTCATCAACATGTGCAGCGACGAACTGGAACACGCGATCGTCAACTCCCGCGACGGCAAGGAGCTCCTGAACATGTTCACGCTTGAAAAAGGACTCGTTTATTATGTGAATGCCCTCAACGGGAACCGCCGCGTCATCGAACGCATGAGAGCCGCCGCGATCAAACTCGGATTCACGGAAGAAAACATCGAACTGCTGGAGGACATCTCCATTGAAAACCGGCAGTTTCTGGATCAGGCGGAAGTCTATTCCCAGGTTCTGTCCGGAATGATGGATGCCCGTGCCTCGGTCGTCAACAACAATTTGAACGTGATGATGAAAAACATGAACGCCGTCATGATCGCCATCGCGATTCCGACCTTTCTCACCGGCGTAGGGGGCATGTCGGAATTCACTGCCATGTTCGGCTCCGACTATCGGACGGTTTATCCCATTATCGTACTTCTGATGATCCTTCTCGGCATCATCACCTTCTGGATCACAAAACTGCTGGCGAAAAGGACCTGATGCGGCTCAGGATTCCCGAATTTCGTCGTATTCCTTTCTCAGGATTTCAAGAGCTTCCGCATCTCTCTCCCACTGAACGGTGGATTCTTCGATCCGGCGATCAAGAAGATTCAGTTTCTTTTGCAGTCCGGCAAAATCGACCTTGTCCGAAGGGTTGGATAGAAGAGCGATGATCTCCGATTTCTCCGCTTCAGCTTCCTCAATGGTCTTTTCCAGTTCGGAAACGGAATTCTCCAGACGTTTTCTATCCTTGGAAAGTTCAGCTCTTCTTGCCGCCCGTTCCTTCCGGCGCTCCTTCTGGGAATCCGCGGGAACAGAGGGAACCGCGGCAGAGGAGACCGCTTTTTCTCCGGGATTCTGCGAAAGCTGCTGAATGCGCTCCCGGTAGTAATCATATCCGCCCTGGTACCGGGTTACATGGTGATCCCGCACTTCCAGAATAACATTGGCGGAACCGCGCAGGAACTCGACATCGTGGCTGACCATGCAGACGGTCCCCTGATAATCGTGAAGCGACTGCTGAAGCGCCTCGCGCGCGGCAATATCCAGATGGGTGGTAGGCTCGTCCAGAACCAGAAAATTCGGAGGATTGACAAAAATCCTTGCAAAGCAGAGACGGATCTTCTCGCCGCCGCTGAGAACTTTGCAGAGCTTTCCGGCATCATCGCCGGAGAAGCCGAACGCACCGACAATCTCCCGCACCCGCTGTCCCGTGACATCCGGCGCCGCAGCCTGCTTCACGATATCGTAAACGCTCATTTCCGGCGGCAGCAGCTCCGCAAATTCCTGCGCCTGATAACCGACGACCACCTTATGTCCCGGCACCCGCCGTCCCTCACTGGGTTCCAGGCGGCCGGCGAGGATCTTCAGCAGAGTTGTCTTTCCGGCACCGTTGTAGCCGATGATCCCGACTTTCTCGCCGCGTTCAATGTGCAGATCCACCTCTTGCAGGATCGTCTTGCCGGGCTCATAGGCATGAGAGACACCTTCCAGCCGGACGGTCTCCACACCGGAGTGCGGCGGTGGCGGAATGCGGATCGTCCCCTTGAAATGAAGGTCATCCGGCACATCCACATCCTCAATCCGATCAAGCATCTTGATCCAGGACTGGACCTGCGCAGCTTTTGTCGCTTTGGAGCGGAAACGGTCAATATTGCGCTCCAGCTGTTCCTTCCGGCGTTCGATGTTTGACGCGGCGGCTTCCGCATGGCGGCGGCGTTCCTCCCGTTCCCGGATGTAATACTGGTAATTGCCGGGATAACGGGTGATTTTTCCGTTGTTGACCTCCAGCGTGACATCCGTCAGGGTGTTCAGCAGAAACCGGTCATGGGAAATCAGCATCAGAGTGCCTTCAAACAGTTTCAGACGGCGCTGAAGCCATTCGACCGCCGGAATGTCCAGATAGTTCGAAGGCTCGTCCAGCAGCAGGATATCGGGTTCCCCGAGCAGTGTCCGCGCCATGCAGGCACGCATCTGCCAGCCGCCGCTGAAGTCGCCCATCGGACGCTCCAGGTCCTCCTCCCGGAAGCCGAGCCCAGCAAGCGCGGCGGCTGCACGGTGACGAATCTCATATCCGCCAAGATGCTCAAACGTCGTCTGAAGACGGCCGAGTTCATTCAGGATTTCGCTCTGCGGACGGTCCGGAGAACCTTCCGCAAGCAGAGTTTCCAGTTCATGCATCCGAGCCTGAATGCGCGGCAGTTCCCCCGATGCCGCGGACGCATAGGAAATCAGGGATTCTTCCGCACGAAAAAAGTCGAGCTGCTGATGAAGAAGTCCGATCCGCGCCTTCTGCGGAACGGTAATATCCCCTTTATCGGCGGAAAGCTCATCGCAGATCATGGCGAAAAGCGTACTTTTCCCGGATCCATTGGGTCCGACGACTCCGGCCCGTTCCCCCTTTTCCACCCGGAATGAGGCATCGTTGAAAATATCCCTTGCCCCATAGCTTTTAAAAACGTTCTTGAAATCAATCATCTTTATTTCCGAAAGTTTGCAGACGGAAACATTACTCCTTTTTTTCCAGAATTCAATTCCCGAACGGGATTTCAGGCAAAAAAAAATCCCGCACAAGGGCGGGATCTTTAAAGAACTCTCCGAACGTCACTTCAGGAAGATTTCAATGACTGGCACTTCCGTGTTCGGTTTGAGGACAGGCAGTTCAAACGTGATTGCCGCATCCGGAGTCGCACTGTTCAAATTGTTGTGCACACTGGAGTCGGGCTCCCGCATTTTGACTTCGCTTCCGTCCTGGAGGAACTGCGCATAGGCGACCTTTCCGGCAAGTCCGGCAAGATGAATATGCTTGAACGGCCAGTTGAGAATGTGCAGATACAGGGTATTTTCCGCCTTGTTGTAAGTATACCGGCAGTCCGTGGGAGCGACGAGTCCATCGGGCGCGGGACCGCAGTTGTAAATGGAACGGGCGTTGTATTTCATCCAGTCCGCATAAGCTTTCAGGCAGTTGAGAGCGCGGTGATCCAGATATCCCCGGCTGGTCGGCCCGACATTCATCAGCAGGTTGCCGTTGCGGCTGACATGATTGATGAGCATGTCGATGCACTGTTTCGGAGATTTCCAGGTCTGCTCGTCGCGATGGTAGCCCCAGGAGCCGGAGAACGTCTGACAGCCTTCCCAGACGAGAAGATTGCCGTTGTCATCCTTGAGGGGAGTATCCGGGACGTACTGCTCCGGAGTGCGGATGTCGCCCTCGTCGGGGAGATCAAGACGGTTGTCAAGAATGATCTCCGGCTGAATGGAACGGATCATTTTGACAAGCTTTTCGGATTCCCAGTCATTGTGATCCTTGCCGGAACCGTCTTCACGCGGATAGGAGAAGTCGAACCAGAGGATGTCGATTTTCCCGTAATTGGTAAGCAGTTCCGTAACCTGATTGCGCATGTACTCGGCATAGCGCTTCATATCGCGGCCCTTGTTGAGCTCCTCACGGTTCGGAGCTTCACGCAGAGGGTGAATGCAGTCGATCGTGAAATCCGGATGGTGCCAGTCGATCAGGGAGTAGTAGAATCCGACTTTGAGTCCTTCCGCCCGGAAGGCGTCGACCACTTCCCGGAGCAGATCGCGTCCGCATTTCGTGTTCGTGACTTTGTAATCGGTATATTTCGAATCCCACATGCAGAAACCTTCATGATGCTTTGTGGTAATGACGAAATATTTCATTCCGGCTTCGCGCGCCGCCTTCGCCCACTCCTTCGGATTGAACAGATCCGGATTGAAGTGATCAAAGTATTTCTGATAATTCTCGTTCGAGATCATTTCGCGATTCCGGACCCATTCATGCCGCGCCGGCATTGAGTAAAGCCCCCAGTGAATGAACATGCCGAATCTGTCCTTGACGAACCATTCCGTGTTTCCGCTTCCGTACTTGCCCATAAATCATTTCCTTTTTTTTGAGTGATTGGCGTCACAACAATTCCCGTTGCGCCGTTTCTATCGTAATTATAAGACGCTTTATGAAGAATGTCAACAGAAAAAATATGAAGAATGGCGGATTTAATATGAAGAAAATCACCGATATAAACTTCTGAACGCATTATGTCTCCGGATAAAGCGGGGAAAAGCGCGGAAGTCCCTGCGATTTATTTTCCTATGCAGAAGCGCGAAAAAATATCTTCCAGCACATCCGGAGAGACCGATTCTCCGGTGATGGTCGCGACCGATTCAATCGCACGGCGCAGATTTGCCGCGGCAAGCTCATAGAACTCCTGTTCCGTCTCCCGGACCGTCATCTCCAGAGCGTCAAGGGCATCTTCGAGGAGTTTCGCATGACGCGCGGAAACGGCGCACTCCGGTTCGGTCCGGTCGTGGTTCTTCCAGACGGTCTGCTCGAAAAGGTCCAGCAGGGAGCCGATCCCCTCCCCCGTTTTAGCCGAAACGGCAACGGAAGGTTTTCCGGTCTCGGGCATCCGGAAAGAATCCGCGACAAGATCCTTTTTATTCCAGACGGCAATGGTATCGATGTTTTCCGGGACGGTCTCCCGCATCCGGCGGATATCCTCATCGGTTACGGCGGAAGCATCAAAGATCCAGAAGACGATTTCCGCTCCGGCCAGCGTATTGCGGCTGCGCTCGATCCCCATACCTTCTATGACATCCGCGGTATGTTCGCGAATTCCCGCCGTATCAATGAGATCAACCGTCACACCGCGGATGGAGGCCGTCTCCCGCAGAGTATCGCGTGTGGTTCCGGGAATGGCGGACACAATGGCGCGGTCATATCCCAGCAGCGTATTCAGCAGACTCGATTTTCCCACATTCGGCGCACCGGCGATCACCAGTTTGACGCCATCCCGGAAAACCGCTCCCGAACTCTGCGTGGAAAGCAGCTCCCGGAGCTGCCCGCTTATTCCGGAGAACTGACGGATCAGCTCTTCAGAGGACTGCCAGTCCAGATTTTCCTCAGGGAAGTCCAGACGGGATTCAATCTCCGCCAGCAGATGATACAATTCTCCGGAGCAGGCACGGATTTTGTTTCCGAGCGCACCGGAAAGCTGGCGTTCGGCAATCCGTCCGGCGGATTCCGAGCGGGCGGAGATCAGGTCGGCGACCGCTTCCGCCTGAGTCAGGTCCATTTTTCCATTGAGGAAGGCGCGCCGTGTGAATTCTCCCGGTTCCGCGAGTCTGGCTCCCGCGCGGAGGACCTCTCCGAGCATCCGTTTCGGAGCGTATTCCCCGCCGTGGCATTGAATTTCAACAACATCCTCGCCCGTATAACTTGCGGGACCCGGCATGTAGACCGCCATGCAGGACTCGCCGCGGGAACCATCCGCGTTGAGAGCAAATCCGAACGTGAGTCTGCGGGGAGATTCCGGGGAAAGCGGATGACTGGAAGTCCAGACTCCGGCAGAAACTGCCAGAGCACCGGGTCCGGAAATGCGGATGATTGCCAGGGCACCCCCCGGAGCGGTGCAAAGTGCGGCAATCGTGTCGTTCTTTCTCATATTTTTTCCAATTCGGCTTGATTTACAATCCATTCGATAGTATATATTACAATGAAACTTTAATTTTGTCAAAAGAGATGGAGCAAATTTATGCCGGTAACGAAAAAAAACATTACGGAGGTGTCTTCCGCAGTGCGTTCCGCTTACCAGAAAGCGCAGGACGTACTCGCAAAAAACAGTCTGGATTACGGAATCGAACTGCTGAAGGGAATCGTCAAGAAAGAACCAGGATTTCTGGATGCGCGCGTCATGCTGCGCAAAGCGGAAAAGACAAAGTATGCGCATATGAATGCCTTCTCCAAGGTCCTCTCTGCCATCCAGTGTTTGGGCCCCATCATGAAAGGACGCGCTTTCGTGGGGAAAAAACCGCTGGTCGCGCTTGGTTGCGCCGAGGACGCCCTCGCGATCAATGTGGCGGCAACTCCGGCATATAAACTTCTTGCAGACGCGGCAAAAGTCTGCGAGGCGACGTTCATCGCGGTCGAAGCCTATGAGGCCCTGGTCGACAAGGACCCGAAAAATGAAGCAAATCTGAACACGCTGGCCGCACTCTATGAAGAGGACGGGCAAGGCTTGAAAGTCCTGCATATCCGACAGATCATCGCCAGCAAGTATCCCGACAGCCTTGAGGCTCAGGCAGCCCTCCGTGCCGCCGCCGCTCTCGCAACGATGGAACAGGGCAAGTGGAACGAGGAAGGAAGCTCTGTGGCAAAATCCGCCGCAGCGAAGAAGGACGACAAGGAAGTTCGCGACGACAGAATCATTCGCGCCGAGGAGGATGTCAAGAATATGATCACCGTCTACGAAAAATCCGTGGCGGAAGGCGACGAATCCATCGACCTCAGACGCAAACTCGCCGAACTCTATCAGCGGGACGGACGTTTCCAGGACGCCATCGACACTTACGACTGGCTCGTCAAGAAAATCGGTACTCTCGACCCGACAATCGACAAGGCAATCGAAGAGTGCCATATCGAAATCTCCAAGGCAAAAATCAAAGAACTCACCGAAGCAAACGCACCGCAGGAGGAAATCGACAAAATCACAAACGAAATCAACAAGTATCGTCTGGAGCGTGCGGAAGACCGTGTCAGACTTTATCCGAACGATACACTCATTCGTTTCGATCTTGCGACCATCTACTGGGAGTTCCACATGATCGACAAGGCGCTCGAACAGTTCCAGCTCGCACAGCGCAACCCGCAGAAACGACTGCTGGCAATCGTCTACCTTGGACGCTGCTTCGCGGAAAAGAAACAGTACGATATGGCTGTAGAGCAGTATGACAAGGCCATTGCCGAAATGCACGTCATGGACAAGGACAAGATGAACGCCATGTACTTCCTCGGAATCACCTGCGAAGCCATGGGCAACGACGAAAGAGCCATGGACTGCTTCAAACAGATCTATGCGACCAACGTCAATTACCGCGATGTCGCAAAACGAATGGATGCTTACTACGCAAGACTCAATGCCAAGCGTGAAGCGGAAAGGGCAGCCGCAAACAAGGCATAATGCGGCTTCTCTTCCATCAACGCCCTGCGCGGAAAGAACTTTTCTTTCCACCAGGGCGTTTTTCTTTTAAATGCACCTCTTTCTACGGAATCAGTACCGTCCCTCCCGTCCCCCGGATATCCAGCATAATTCCAGGCGCGACATCAAAAATATTATAAAAACTACATTTTTACTATAGATCAAATGTTGATTTCATGCTATAATAGTATCATTTCAAATGATGAATCCAATCCATGGAAAATGCTATGCAGATTCAAGTGAAAACGCTCAGCCCGCTGGAGAAAGTGTTCTGCCGTCCGGAATTGAACGCAGACGAAATAACGCGGATTTCCGGACTTCGCGGGGAAACGGTTTCGTTCCAGATCGCGGTTTGCGCCGATCTCCGGGCTGAAGCGGCATGCCGGGTCCGCTCGGAAACAGAACTGAATGTCACGGTCCGGGAGACCGGACTGGTTCCGTGCACGATTCCGGCAATGCGGGAGGACCCGTTTATTCTGACATCGCTCCCGGGACTCTTTCCCGATCCCCTCCTGCCGATTGAAAGCGGATGGATCAATCTCTCTCCTTGCAACTGGCACTCTTTCTGGCTCTCCGTCAAGATTCCGGAAGATTCCACGGCGTCAGCAGCGGAACTGAGGATCGAAGTGGAAGTACGGGACTTCTATCTCCCGGAACGGTCCACGAGCCACGCGGTGATCCTGCCGCTGGAAATCGTTCCGGAACGTCTTCCGGAACAGAAGCTGAAAAACATCAACTGGTTCTACGCCGACTGCATCATGACCCGGTACAAAGTCGCCTGCTGGAGCAGGGAACACTGGGAACTGCTGGAGCAATACTTCAGAAACATGGCGGAGCATGGCAACAATATTCTGCTGACTCCGCTGTGGACCGTTCCGCTGGACACGGGAATCGGAAGGGAGCGGCCAACCGTTCAGCTTCTCGACATCTCATTCGAAAACGGAACCTATCATTTTGATTTCACACGGCTGGCAAAATGGATCGCGCTGGCAAGACATTCCGGAATCCATATGTTTGAATTCTCTCATGCGTTTACGCAATGGGGCGCGAAATATACGCCGAAAATTATTGTCAAGGTTGACGGAATCGAAGAGAAACGGTTCGGCTGGCATGTCGCAGCGGACGCCCCGGAATACGCAGAATTCCTGCAGGCACTCATGGCGGAACTGATTCCGTTCCTGAAGGAGCGGAATCTTGAGAAAAAATGTTATTTCCACGTCTCGGATGAACCGGCCCTGAAAGACATTGATTCCTATCGGAAAGCGATGAATCTTATGAAAAGCCTCGTCGGAGACTTTCCGATTCTTGATGCACTCTCCAGAATTGATTTTCTGGAACAGGGCATCTCGGAGTGCCCGGTTCCCGGGACACCGGAAATCGAAACATTTATGAAAGCTCCGCTGAAAGAACGCTGGGTCTATTATGCCGGATTCTGGGAAAACGGACTTCCCAACCGTCAGTTCGGAATGCCATCCATCCGGAACCGGATCATGGGAACGCTCCTGTATCTTTACGATCTGGACGGCTTCCTGCACTGGGGCTACAATTTCTGGTATACCGCACACTGCAGCAATCTGGACATCGACCCCTATCTGGAGACCGATGCCGGACGCAAATTCTGCGGAGGCGGCTCCTTCATGGTCTACCCCGGCAAAAAGGGTCCGGTCGATTCCCTCCATTTCGAGGTTTTCCGCGACGGACTTCAGGATCTGCGAGCCATGCGCCTGCTTGAAGAAAAAATCGGACGCGATGCCGTTGTCGCCCTGATCCATGAGGGGCTTTCCTACCAGATTTCCATGACCCGCTACCCGCATGAGGCGGAATGGCTTCTGAAAATGAGAGAGCGTATCAACAGAGAGCTGGCAAAATAAATCCGTCCTCTGCACGCCACCGGCTTGATTTCTCATTGTTTATGTGTGATATTACCACATGACAACAGGAACAGGCGATGGAGAACGGGCATGTCTAAAATTTCATACGTTTCAGGAAATCTTCACCGGATCAGCGGACAGCTCTCGGAAGCAACCGCAAAAAAAATACCGCCACAGGAAGAGGAAACGGCGGAAGCCGGCGCGCCCCGTTCAGACAAAATGGTTCCGGCATCTCCCCGGGAGGAGGTCAAACCGGATTATGCCGAACTCCACAAACACCTGAAGCACCGTTTCGACGAACTGCTGCGCCTCAAACGCGATGTCAATGCCCGAATAGAGGAACATCACGCGTTCTACTCGGCGGAAGCCGAAGCGCTGCACCATCGCGTAATGGAACTGGAAGAAACAGTCGCCACGCTGAACTCTCTGAGAAACGCCCTGGAAACGTCTGAAATCCCCGATTTTGCCGACCCGGATTTCAAATCCAAACTGACAAATGCCCTGAGAATTTTCGAAAACGCCCGTCTGGAAGACATCAAAACCGTGGCGAAAGCAGAGGGCGCCCAGCCTTCCGCCCGAAATGCAAACCGTTCCGCCGCAGGCAGCGGGGATGGATCATTCACCAGACTGACAGCGGGGGATCTCTTAAGAAAGGGCTTTCTCTTCTTCCTGCCTCTGATTCTTACGCTTCTTCTCTCCACACTCCTGCTTGCCGCGGCATTTTTCGCGGCATGGAAAATCGCATTCTGAGCGGATCCCATGGACCATAAAAAGCACACCCACATTCCGATCGATTACCTGAACGCAGGAAGGGAGCGCCGACAGCTCACAAATTTTCTGCGGACAGGCAACTTCCGGAAAATCAGCGGGGAAGACATCATCGGAGAACGCGTCAAGCGGCGGAGACGGATTCTCTGCGTCATCGTCTTTCTCATTTTCCTGACAGGCTGCTGTTTTGCATTTTTTTAGACGGCATGCAATGAAACTGATTTCACCATCACCGCATTTTCTTGCGAGTTATCTGGAAGCCTGCCGGGAAACCTGGGGACATGTCCACTCGACCTATATTCTGCACGATCCTTCTGAATACGATCAGTGGAAAGAGACGATTTTCCGTCAGTTTGAATCTGAGAGCCGGGGGATCGGACTGCCCGAAGGATATGTCCCTTCAACGACCTTCTGGCTGATCGAAGGGGAACGGTTCATCGGCAGCGGCAATATCCGTCATTTTCTGAATGCTTCTCTCCGGGAGTACGGAGGGCAGATCGGCGACTTCATCCGTCTCTCCGAGCGCGGAAAAGGATACGGCAGACTGCTGCTCCGGATGCTTCTTCAGAAAGCGGCGGAAATGGGGATCCGCGAAACGCTGATCACCTGTGAAGCGGAGAACAAACCTTCGCAAAGACACATTGAATCTCTGGGAGAACGGATTCTTGCGAAAGAAGAGGCGGAAGCGGACGTCGAAGGAGTACGCAGACGGATTCTGCGCTACCGGGTCCGATGTATCTGAAAAAGGTGCACGGCGGCGTTTCCCGCCTTATTTTGCGTAACAGTAGAGGCATCCGTGACGGCAGGTCCGGTATTCGCCGATGTCGCGGGACTCCGCACATCCGCATTCCGCTCTCTGGTTCCGATCCCGGCGGAAAGTCGGATTCCGTCCCGTGATGCGCCGTACCAGTTCGCCGTCGATACAGGCAGAAGGCTCAATTCCCAGCGGCCGGAAATCCAGTTTTTCCGCACAGGCGAAGAGGCGAAGTCCCAGTTCCGCGCCCGTCTTCCGAAGCGCCCCCGCGATCTCCTGTTTTATCGAATCTTCGGGATCGGAACACCCGCAGCGGGCAAGCGCCGAAGCGGCCTTCCGGTAAAAGTCCGCAAAACTGATGACGCACCGTTCCGTATACGGAGCAAGACGTTCCGCCAGACGCTGAAAAGAGCCGGAATGATACTTCACGCTGAACACATCCGAAAACAGAATCGGATCGTACCGCCAGATCACCTTCTCCCTGCCGATCCGTTCCGACAGACGGATGAAATCCGAAATCAGGCGTTCCTTGTCCGGAACCCCCGGCTCGATCTCCCGCCCGTAGGGTGTCAGGGTAAACTGGAAATAATAGCGGTATCCGCGTCTGTCCAGCTCCGGCAGAAACGGAAACAGCGGAGCCGGATTCTTGCTCCAGAAAACGATGCAGTCGATCTGTTCCGGATTCAGCGGAATGCGGGAGAGCTGTCCTGAATGAAATGGATTCCTGACTTCCGCATACTCTTTCCGAATGCACTCCATGAACCATTCCGGGAAAAAGGCGGGCAAATCGGTTCTCCGGCTGGCGCTGAGAATCATGGAAAGGCCTCCAGAATCTTCCGCATTTTTTCCACGGGCGGAAAGTCCCGGAACAGAAAAATCCGTGAACCGAACAGCGTATGCGATTCGATCCGCTCCCTCAGGGAGGAATTCGAGTTCAGTATCCGGCGCTCGATCCCCAGGACAAGCGGGAGCTCCGGATGCTTCTCCAGAAACTCCAGCCGCTCCGGAATCTGACGGGAATGCCACTTGTGAAACAACTCCAGATAAACTGTCTTTTTTCCGTTGGAGAACGTAATGTCCGGAAAAACGAACGACTGACGGGGGCCAGCCTTCAGAAACGGACTGTCCGAAGAAAGGGACCATTCCGGGGCACGCTCCGCAAACAGACGGGCAAACATCCGCACCTCCTCCGGAATGTAGATTCCCAGGCGTCCGAAGCGATATTTCAATCCGGAGGAATCATCCAGCGAGAACCTCAGCTTTTTCCCGTTCAGCTTCAGTTCGCAGGAGAACTTCCAGCGGGAAAGCTGGAACAGCGCGGGCAGAAACGAAGCCAGCTGGAGACCGTATTTTGCAGAACCGTCCAGAATGGAAGCGGGCCCGTCGATTTTCAGCCGGACGGCCGACGGAGTCCCCTCTTCCCACCTTGAACTGCCGGAAACATCCGCCAGCAGCCGGAAGAATTTCAGGTATTTGAAAAAACGCCGCATCTTCGCGCTGTCGCGCTCCTCAATCGCCAGCTCAAGACTCTCCGCATAGGAAAGCGCCGCATCATCCACATCCTCACAGGCACGG
>CALXMJ010000174.1 GCA_944389445.1 uncultured Victivallales bacterium
TGGGAAAAGGCTCTTCCGCTGTTTTTTTGTGAAAATTTCCGATTTTGCCTGTTTTCGCACTTTTCTCCCTGTTTCAGCCTTGAAAGATTCCTGAATCAAGCATATATTCCCGGAATCAAGATCAGCAAACGTAACAAAATATAAGGATGCCGATTTATGCAGTGGAATGTTTCGAGAGAGTTGTTCCTCACCCCTGAGATCCCGCAGATCAACCGGATTCCCGCTCACGGCGCGGAAATTCCCTATGCGGACCGGGAGAATGCCCTGAAACGCGACCGCGCCGCTTCCCCGTGGTATCAGTCGCTGGACGGAGAGTGGAAATTCCGTCTTTTCAAAGCTCCGGAGGATGTCCCCGCCGATTTCGCGGAGCCGAAGCTGAGAGATAAAAAATGGGATGACATCCCTGTTCCCTCGAACTGGACTCTTGCGGGATATTTCGACAAGCCTGTCTATACGAACGTGAAAATGCCGTTCGAGAACAATCCGCCGATCGTTCCGAAGGAGAATCCGACCGGAATCTACCGGACAACCTTCAAAGTCCCTGCATCCTGGAAAAACCGCCGTGTTGTGATTCACATCGGCGGGGCGGAAAGTTATCTGGAAGTGTATCTGAACGGAAAATTCATCGGCATGGGCAAGGATACGCGTCTTCCTTCGGAGTTCGATCTGACCTCCGCCATTGATTTTGCCGGAACGAACTCGCTGGTCTGCAAGGTGATCCGCTGGTCCGACTCCAGCTACATCGAGGACCAGGACCAGTGGTGGATGGCGGGCATCTACCGGAGCGTCTATCTCTATTCCACCGGAACTGTCTATTTCGAGGATCTTTTCTCAAATGGAGATCTGGATCTGGAAAACGGCGACGGACTCCTTTCGGTGAAAACGCATCTCGGAATGCATATTCCGGCATATCTTCCTTCCGGTCCGATGGAGGACTTTACCGTTTCCGCCCGGCTGCATACTCCGGAAGGTCGCACCCTCTGGAAGGATGAGGCATCTGTCAGTCATAAATTCCGTGTCAGCGGATATCGTTCCGAGCTGACCGCGCGCATTCCGAAGGTCAAGGCGTGGTCTTCCGAGGAGCCGAATCTGTATCTTCTGACGGTGGAACTCTTCAACGCGAAAGGGGAGCTTCTCGACTGCCGTGTGAAACGGGTCGGCTTCCGCAACATCCGTCTGGAAGGACGGAATCTGCTGTTCAACGGCAAACGGGTTCTCATCAAGGGCGTGAACCGTCACGAGCACGACTGCCGGACCGGAAAGACCCTCTCTCTGGAGTCGATGATCGGTGACATCCGCATGATGAAGCAGTTCAACTACAATGCTGTCCGCACCTGCCACTATCCCGATGACCACCGCTGGTACGATCTCTGCGATGAGTACGGCATCTACATTCTTGACGAAGCTGATTTTGAGTCTCACGCGAACTATCCCTCCATTTGCCGCGATCCCCGCTGGCGCACCGCGATTGTTGCCCGTTCCGAACGCATGGTCATGCGTGACCGCAGTCATGCCTGCATCTTCGGCTGGTCGCTCGGCAACGAGTCCGGCAACGGGGAAAACCATGAGGCCGCCATTGAGGTCATCAAGCGGCTGGATCCTTCGCGCATCATTCATCACGAAGGAGAGTTGAAAGCGCTCTGGTCCCAGGGAAACAACGAACCGGCCGGCGGCGACAAGACCAAAAATGCCTTTTTCGATCCGATGTATCCGCATCCGGATGTGCTCAAGGCGTATTCGGAGAATCCCGAAACGGACCGCCCCGCGATCCTCTGCGAGTATGCACACGCGATGGGCAACAGCTCCGGTTCGCTTTCCGATTACTGGGATCTGTTCTATACGATGCCCGGACTTCAGGGCGGCTTCATCTGGGACTGGGTCGATCAGGGCATCCTGACCGAGGATTCCAAAGGACGCAAAATGTTCGGCTACGGCGGCGACTTCGGCGAAAAGAGTCACGACTTCGATTTCTGCTGCAACGGCATGATTTCCGCCGATCGGATTCCGCATCCCGGCATGTATGAATTCCGGCACATGACGCAGCCGGTCAAGGTGGAGGCGGCCGATCTGAAAAAACGGAAATTCAAACTGACCAACCGCCAGTATTTCACAAACTTGAAAGCGTTTGCCGGACGATGGAGTCTGGAGATCGCGGGCCGCGAAGTGCAGGCAGGGCGTCTGCCCGCATTCGCCTCTCTCGGCCCCGGCGAATCCATGGAATTTGTCCTCCCCCTGAAAACGGCTGTCCTGAAAGGCTCGGATGAGGCGTATGTCAATTTCGAATTTACGCTGAAATCGGAGAATGCATGGGCTCCCGCGGGAACTCTTCTGGCTCACGATCAGATTGATGTTTCTTCCTGTTTCAAGCGCGTGGCGGAAAAGAAAACGATAAAGAAAACCACGGTCGGACTGATGGAAAAGGGCGGTTCGCTGATCGTTCAAAACGGGGACGCGGTTCTGAAAATCAGAAAGTCCGACGCTTCGGGAACCCTGTCGAAAGACGGCAGGACCGTCTTGAAGGAGCTCTTCGATTGCAGTCTCTTCCGCGCCACGACCGATAACGACGGCATCCGCGGCTGGAACGGTCAGGAGAAGAAACCCATGGGCCTCTGGCTCGCGGCTGGACTCGACAATCTGAAACCGGTCGCCGTGAAGGTCTCCGCGAAACAGAGTGCGGAAGGTGTTGTCGTAACGATCGACAAGGCTTTTATCGGAAGCGATAAAAAAGCAAAGCTCGGTTTTATTCAGAAAATCACCGCGAAAAACGACGGCTCCTTTGCTTTTGAACAGGAATACCGCATCCCGGAAAGCTTCCCGACGATGCCGCGGATCGGTGTCGCCGCTCTGACCGCGAAAGGATTCGAGAATGTGGAATGGTATGGCCGCGGACCGTGGGAAAATTACATCGACCGCTGCCGTTCCGCCCGGATTGGTGCGTTCCGGACGACGGTCCGGGAGAACTATGTTGATACCTACATCCTTCCGCAGGAGAACGGCAATCACACCGGAGCGCGCTGGATGGAGCTGAAATCGAAGGATGCCGGACTGCGGATCTCCTCCGATGTTCCGTTCGAATTCGGCGTCAGCCATTACACGGTCGCCGATCTGTTTGCCGCGTACCACCAGTGCGAATTGAAGGAGCGTGCGGAGACGGTCCTCACGCTGGATCTTCAGCAGCGGGGGCTCGGTACAGGTTCCTGCGGCCCGCAGACTCTGACCCGGTATGAACTCTCGGAGAAGGCTTACCGTTTCACCTTTACGGTGGTTGTCCTGTAAAAAAGAAATTGAGGCGTGATATGGAAAGAGAGTTCAGTCCATCCGCGGAATGGCGATCCCGGATTCCGGTTCCGGTCTGCACCGCGCATCCGGAGTTCAGCGAACTGTACCGCAGGGCGTGGGAGCTGGCGCATGATCATATCCTGGATATTCCCGGCATGCCGCAGACTCCCTACATGGACGAGGCATTCTGCGATACGGATATCTGGATCTGGGATTCCTGTTTCATGGCGCTGTTCTGCAAATATGCGCAGAGCCGTTTTCCCGGCGTGGAGACTCTCAACAATTTTTATGAGGTGCTCTACGGCGGCGGACAGCTTCCGGAAATCGTTTCCCGGAATGCTCCCGCATGGACCGGAGCCATCCCCGGCAAGAAGACGCGGATGGTGATCCATATCATGGACAATCCGCCGCTGTTCGCATGGGCGGAATATCAGAACGCCCTCTTCAGCGGCGACCGGGAGCATATCGCCGATCTGCTTCTGAAAAAGAAATATCTGCAGAAGCATTTCGAGGCGCTGGAGTCGCTGAAAACGAGGACCCGCATCCCCGGTGTCCGCTCAGAAACTTTCTGGATCAAGCATGAAAAAGGCTACTTCTGGGAAGGCGGGCGCTCCGGAATGGACAATACTCCGCGCGGAAGAATCGGAGAACATGCGAAAGGAAACCGTCCGAACAATCCGGATATGCTCTGGATTGACGCGATCGCCCAGCAGGGACTTGCCGCGTTCTGCATTGCCGCACTGGCGGAACTCATCGGAGAACATGCTCTCGCCGCCGAGTGGAATGCCCGATATGAGGCAATCCGGGAGACCGTCAACCGCAATTACTGGGATGAAAAGGACGGCTGTTATTATGACATCGGCTCCAAGCGAGGCGAGTTCATGAAGATTCTGACTCCCGCTTCCTTCTGGCCGCTGGTTTCCGGAATGGGAACTCCGGCGCAGGCGGAGGCGCTGAGCCGTCTGCTGACCGATCCGGAGAAACTTGGAGGGGGGATCCCTCTGGTTTCTCTCTCGCGCGACGACGCCGATTTCAATCATGAGGACGGCCGGTACTGGCGCGGTTCCCTCTGGGTCCCGACCGCCTATGCGGCGATCAAGGGAATCGAACGTTACGGGATGTATTCGCTGGCCCGCGAGCTTTCCGGAAAAATTCTGACGCACATGTATGAAACCTTCCGTCAGTACGAACCGCATACCATCTGGGAATGCTACCATCCGGAGCGGCCCGAACCTGCGCGTTCCTGTGACGAGGAGAACCGGATCGTCCGTCCGGATTTCTGCGGCTGGTCGGCGCTGGCTCCCATTGGTTTGTATCTCGAAAACGTGATCGGCATCCATTCCGTGAATGCGTTTACGGATACGGTGGAATGGGCGCTTCCGGAGAAATTCGCCGGAGAACTCGGCGTTCGCAATTTCCGGTTCGGAGAGACGGTCGCGGATCTGATCGCCTTTGAAAAGTGTGTCCTTACAACATCGAACCATCCGTTCGCGCTGCTTGTCAACGGACGCCGTTTTGCGGTTCCCGCCGGAAGCTCCCGTTTGGAACTTTGATTCAATGGATCAAAGATCGGGGCGCGCCGTTTATGCGCGTCCCGTGGAACTTTCCTTTTTTTCTCAAAAATTTACGGCAGAAGAACCAGATCGAGGAATTGTCCCGGACGTTTCTTGTTCCCGATGCCATCCGTGAGTTCCAGATAACCGATGCGCCCCTTTCCGTTGTTGAGATTCACCAGGACGCTCCAGCGCATGGAGCCGCCCGCCTTGAGCTTGAATGGACTGACCGCCCGCGGCGTGAAGGCGATCTCGTAAACGGTCCGGTCCGGGAGCCGTTTGACGGCTGAGCGGACTTCCGTGCCGTTTTTCAATTCGCCTGTGGCTTTCAGCAGACTGTCATGGACCGCGCTGGAAGAGTACTGCCGGTAAATGGAAGGTTTTCCGTTTAACAGAGAAAAGGCGTATTCAAAATCGTCGTCCTGATATTTTTCGGTATCCGGTGCGCCGTTTTTCAGCGGATCGAAGGCAACTTGAACGGAGTCTCCCTGCCAGACCTCCGATGCCGACTGCGACGGCTGGACAAACGATTTTTTGTATACCGTAACCGCCAGATAAAGCGCGGATTCATCCCAGGCGGTCCTGATTTCCGCCTTGACGCTGTTGTCCGCGGGGGTCCAGAGCTTCGGAAGGCGTTTGACGGCGTTTCGCGGAACCGTGAGAAGGATCGGTTTTCCTTCCGGCCAGTCGCTCAGATCCCCGTCGATTGCGATTGTCTTGTCCGCCTTCGGTACGAACGCCGATTTCAACTGGAATTTCTGTTCCAGTTTCCCGGAAGGTGTTGTGATGATGAACCTTCCGTTCTGCGGCGTCGTTGAGATTTCCGTTCCGCTCCGGAAGGACAGGGTTTGGCTTTCCTCGGCCGGGATGCCGCGGAATTTCCGTTCCTGTGTTTTCCCGTCAACGGTGACCGTGAGAGTTCCTGAAAGCGGACGGTTGTTCCGGTTCGTCAGACGGATGTCGAAACTGTTTTTCCCGCTTGTGGATATGGCAGCCGAGACGGTGTTCCCGGCCGTCAGAGAGAGTTTGGAAAACGTCTGTTCCAGTTCCGGGAAAGTGCGCCTGGTCTTCAGATAAACGGGAAAACGGGAGAGCTTGAGCGGTCCGGCG
>CALXMJ010000175.1 GCA_944389445.1 uncultured Victivallales bacterium
AACCGGCTGACCGCCGCCGACCGTTTCGCGGTCTGGCTCTCCGGCTGCCGATACGGGGACAGGGACGATGAGACGGTGAAAAAAGAGACGTCGAAAGCGTTTTTCCCGGACGGCGAATTCGCCGAAGGGACGAAACTCGAATCGTTTTCATCCCGCAAAACGAAGGCGGACTGGTATTCCGTAGTGCGTGGAGCGGCGAAACTCAAGATGGTCCTGCCGGTCTGGGCGGTGGGATGCCGGAAAGGGGTGATTCAGCTTTTCGCCGACATCGGTACGTCGCCGGATAAAAAGTTGTGGGACAATCTTTCGTTCAAGTCGCGTGAGGTCGAGGGTCCGGACACCCACAGCGTGCTGATGCGCGCGAATTACGATGTCCGTGAGAAATCGGGCCGCGAACTTGCGCAGGGCGGTCCGTTGTGGTATGTGGAATACCGTACCGCTTTCATAGACCGCGAGGGAGTCCCCAACGACAAACCGGGCACGCTCTCCGTCAGCAACGGCGCTGAGTATACCCGAAGCCCGCAATTCGAGACATGGAGCAGGTGAGTATGAAACTGTCTGCAACATTTTTATATGTGTTTTGTCTTGCGGGGGCCGCTGTTGCGGCGGACATCCGGCTTCCGGCGGAAGCGCAGCTTTCCGTCGAGGGGCCCGCTGACGGAAAAACGTGGCGGCAATTCGGAACCATACCGCTTGCCTACACTGCGGCGAAAAAAAATTTTGATCTGTCTTTGCGGAAACAGGGCTGGATCAAGTTGAAAACGGTCGAGTTCGACCGGATTCAATGGAAGTCGCTCGAACTGTGGAGCAAAGGCAAAGAGCGGATTCTGGTGCAATACTGGCGGGAGGATACAGCTCTCACCGGATTTGCCTGGGGAACGCTGAAGGAAGAGAAGAAATCATGAGCGAAAACGAAACACGGAAAAACAATCGGAATCCATCTTCGGATGGAGTGCCCCCGGCACCGCTGCGTCCGGAGACGGGCTCCGCCGTTTCGTCATCGGACCTTGAGATAAACTCTCCTACCGAAGTTACCATGGTCAATGTTCCCGGTATGAAGGACGCTTCCCCGGACGATGGACGGATTAAGACCGAGCTTACCATGGTCAGCACCCCTGTCAATCATCGCCAGACCGATGTTACCATGCTTCAGGAAAATCCGCCGGACCCGGGGGAAAAGAACAGCGAGGACGATTTGCAGCCGGGCGACCGGATCGACCGCTACACCATCGTCAGGAAACTCGGACAGGGAGGCATGGGCAGCGTCTATCTGGTTCGCCATGAAACGCTTGGCGTTTTCCGTGCGGCGAAAGTTCTTTCCAGCTCGCTTTACAAACGCGGCGGCGAATTTGTCAAACGCTTTATTCTGGAAGCGAAGATGGCGTGCTCGATCAGCCACCCGAACATCGTCAATGTGCTGGATGTCGGCGAGGAACCCGATTGCGACCTCTGCTATATCATTATGGAATACGTGGACGGGGGAACCGTCCGCAATGTGCTGCACAACATTCCGCGTCTCAGCGAAATACACGCACTCATCATTACCGAAGCGGTGGCGGAAGCGCTGAAAGCCGTCGCCGAACAAAAGATCGTTCACCGCGACATCAAACCGGACAACGTGATGCTGACCCGGCGCGGCGAAGTCAAACTGGCCGACCTCGGCATTGCCAAAAATACCGATGAAAACGTTCAACTGACCAAATCCCACATCATGATGGGAACTCCGGCCTATCTCGCTCCGGAACAGGCGCAGGACGCTCATTCGGTGGATGTCCGCGCCGATATTTACAGTCTGGGCGCAACGTTGTATGAAATGCTTACCGGAGAAATACCGTATCCCGGAAAAAGCACGTATGACATTCTGACAAAATTAGTTTCCGATCCGGTTCCCGATCCGCGCGCTCTGGTGGATTCCATCTCTCCGCAGACCGCGCGGCTGGTCATGAAAATGTTGTCGAAACAGGCGAAGCAGCGTCAGCACAGCGCGGCGGAATTGCTGAAGGAAATCCGCTCGCTGAATATCATTCCGCCCAATTTCGACTCCCAAAAAAGCATCCGTGAACTTCTGGAACAATCCGGAGCCGGAAACTACAACATGGTTTCACCGACTCCGACCACGGGCAATCCTGTCTCGACCTGGCTGATGCGTCATGTACTGCTGAAACTGGAAACCTCGTTGCGCAAAATCCCGATTTGCGCTCGCGTGATCGACGCTATGTACCAGGACATCCGGATTTTCTACGGGGTTGTCGCGCTGATGACGCTCTTACTGATCGGACTGCCGATCACCTTGATCCTGACCGCTCCTCCGGCTATTCCGGATGCGCCGTTCTCCACGCAGACAGTACATGGCACTTCCGTTGTTTCCGACAGTTCACATTCCTCGGACGTTTCTGCCCCCGACACACCGATTCCCGGAGAATCTACCTCCGTCACGACCGGTCAACAAACAGCCCCGGCGCAGGGAACAAGGGAACCGCCCGTTCCGGAAAAAACGGGAAAGTCAGTCCCGTCTGAGTCGGGGTCGGAAAAGCCTTCCGCAGAGGATGCCACGCGACAGGCCGAGGAAAAACGGAAACGTGAGGAAGAACAGCGTCAGTTGGAGCGGAAGCGCCGCGAACTTGAAACCGAACGCAAACGGGCGGAGCAGCGTCGTGCGGAAGCCGAACGTTCTCGTTTCGTTGTATCGCGTGCACCAAACACACAGGCGCTCAAAGATAAAAAAATCACGGTTTTTGCAGAAATAACTCCAATCGGAGCGGAAGCCGTTCTGATGAACGATGTCGGACGGAAATTGGTCTCGCAGCGTGTTCCGATCAACGGAAAAGTTCAATTCAATGTTCCGGCGGGCCAATACAAACTTGCCGTATCGGCCCCCGGGTTCAAGTCAATTGAAAGGGCGTTTCCGGTTTCGGACAGTCGGACGATCACCTGCGTCAAGGTCGATCTTCAGCATGATGTATGTGTCTGTACCGTAAAGTTTTACGGCAGTGCCAAGCTACTGGAATTTCTGAAGAAAAGTGGAGTGGAGCTTCGCGTCGATGACGGCAAATGGAATAAAATCACAAAATTTCCGCATACAATGGAACTCTCCCGGACAAATCATACGCTGTCGCTGCGGGGAACGGGAATCCGCCCGACGGCTCAGACTTTGAACATTGCGCCGGATCAGGCGAAAAGAACGGCGGAAATATATCTTGCGGAAAAAGATGCTTCTCTGGAAATTTCAACGAAAATCAACGACAAGATATCCATTAATCTATTCGGAATATGGGAGCCTCTGAAAAAGAATATCCCGCTTCCTCCTTTCAAAAAGTACACATTGAAATGGAAAATCTCAGACGGAACGGAATCAAGTGTGCAAATTCCGGAACTGCAGCCGGAATCCATACATAAAATCGATCTTGAACGGAAACAGCAAGTCGCTCTTCCCGGTGAAGCGGAATTTGCCGAAGCGGAAAAACTCATAAAAAACGGCGACAACAGCGACGCCGTGGAAAAACTGAAAGCGGCAGTCGAAAAGGGACATCCGGAAGCGATGTTCCTGCTCGGGCAGATGAACGAACAGGGAAAAGGCCGCTGGTTCTCCAGTGACACGGATGCGTTGGCTTGTTATAAGAAAGCGGCGGAATCGCCGTTGAATCATGCGAAAGCCCAATATCAGATGGGCCTGTTTTATGAAAAAGGACGCGGCGGGCTGGACCGGGATATAAAGAAAGCGATAGAATGGTATAAAAAATCCGCGGATCAAAAAAATCCGGATGCGCTGTTCCGGATCGGCATGGCATACAAAAACGGAGATGGAAACGAGCCGGTGGATTATTCGAAAATGATTGAATTTTTTACAGAGGCGGCGCAAGCCGGACATTCCGATGCGCAGTATCAACTTGCCTACAGTTACGAAAACGGAATCGGAGTGCCGATCAATGTCAGCAAGGCGAAATATTGGTATGAGAAAGCCGCGGAACAGGGAAACAGCAAAGCCAGACGTCGCGGAAAAGCGCTGGAAGGATTACAATAAAAAATGAAAACCCTAAACATAAGGAATAACGGTAAATGAAAAATTCCATTCCCCTGATTCTTGCGGTGCTGCTGGGGCTGGCAGCGGTGTTCGCCGTAAGCAAGATTATCTCGACCAACACGGCCAAGGTCGAGGAAACAGTGAAAATTGTGGCGGCAACCCGCGACCTGTCGGCCGGCGAGGTGATCGCAGAGGGTTTCTTCATGCCGAAGGAAGTTCCGCTGTCCGCCATACCGGCGCAGGCCATCAAATGGAATCGCTCCTCCATGATCGTCGGACAGCGCCTGAAACAGCCGGTACAGAAAGGCAACTACATTTTCATTCAGGACGTGGGGCTTTCCCAGGGGATGAGCAATGTGGTCGGCGAAGGGGAATGGGCGGTCGCCATTCAGATCGCGGACAAGGCCATGGCATCCATTCTGCAAAGCGGAGACGAAGTGGCGATTATCGGGACATTCAAGATTGACTTCAAGGGCGGCGCGGGAGTGCCTCCAGGCAAAAAGGACGTGACCATGGTGCTGTTTCCCAAGGTCCGGGTACTGGAAATCCCGTCCGGCAAGCGGGATCAGAACATGGACGGAGTTATTATCGTGCTTCTGCCCCCGCAGCAGGCACAGGCGCTGATCGCCGCTTCGCGGATCGCGGAGCTGACTCCCGTGCTGCGCAGAACAAACGATCCGACCGCTCTGAACCGGATGGATGCCGGAATGGTGACTCCGGAAACCTCCAGTTCAATGGTCGACGACCTTGAAGTAGTCAATATTCCCAAAACACCGAAAAAGTAAACTAACCACAAGGAGGTCACCATGTTAAAGAAAATTTTCGCTCTGATCGCAATGGCGGGTGTGGCCGTTGGCGCAATGGCCGCGGACAGTGAAAAAGTCTTTGTCCCCTTGAAAGGAATCGTCATTCTGACTCCCGGCTTCCGGGCAACCGACATCAATATCACCGACCGGGGAATCATTTCCGCTGAACCGATTGCGAACGACCAGATTCGCGTAACCGGCCTGGCTGTCGGAAAATCCGATCTGCACATTACCGCTGGAACGGTCGCAAAACTTTACACTGTAACGGTCAATGACAACGTGCGCGAAGTCTTCAACGCGCTGCGGAAGGACCTGGACAGCGTCCCGGAAGTGGAAATCAGCATCAACGGCAACAAAGTCGTATTGAAAGGCGAGGTCTCCAGTATTGAAGGCTGGGAAACGCTGCTGAAGGTCCTTCCCGGCTACAGCGGCAACGTCACCAATCTGACCATGTTCCGCCCCGCACCGGAAATTATGCTGTCGCTGAAAAAATTGTTTGAAAAATCCGGTTTCAAGGTGGTTCAGGATATCACCGACCTTTCCCCCGGAACATTGTCTCTGCAAAACGAAAAGGATACGTTGATTCTGCGCGGCTCCGTTTACTGCCAGGAAGATTTGACCAACATCCAGCAGCTTATCTCCACGCAGGACTGGCTCTCGTTCGACGGCAAAGACAAGAGCAAGCCGGTTAAATTCATCAACAAGGTTGTCATCAAGCCGACGCTTCTGGATGTCGGCGTGGTATTTGTCGGAGTCAAAAAGGCAGATACCAGTGCGGTCGGCGCGAATCTGCTGAAAGGCGGCGTGAACATCGCTCAAGGCTTCAATTTCTCCACCATTTTCAACGGCGGGACCAACCAGAGTTACAATCTCGGAGCCGATGTCAGCACCATTCTGAATCTGATGGCGGAAAGCGGCTGCAAACGTTTTCATCGTGCCGGACACCTGAGTTTCATGAGCAATGAATCCAACGATTTCAAGGTCCTGCATGAAGGCGGTACGCTGAAAGTCCGTGTCTACGGCGGAGCCGGCGGAACCGGAACGCTGAACGACGTTCCTTACGGTTTTATCATGCGCGTCAAAGGCGGCCTGATCGGCAACGACCGTGTCAAACTTGACGTTCAGCTCGAAATCAGCACTCCCGCGCTTCAGGAAAACAACGACTACGATCTCAAACAGACCAAGGTTTCCACGACAATCGTCGCAAAACTCGGCGAAACCGTGGCGCTGGGCGGCATGAAGGATATGATTGAGGAAAGTTCCGGTCCCTCCGGCATTCCCTTCCTTCGCAAAATCCCGGTGCTGAATTGGATCTGCGCCGAAAAAACCGACACGTTCAACGACAATCAGGTGCTGTTGCTGGTCTATCCTCAGGTTGCCGGCCGGACTCCGCCGCTGAAGATGCCGCCTTCCGCCGAGACCGCGAACACTCTGGATGAATCCGGCAAACCCAACCAGCAGCGCATGAAGGAAGCCGATGAGAAAAAAAGCTTCTGGGAACGCTGGTTCTAATTTGAAATGAGGTGAAAGAATGTTTCTGCAAATAACCGACGCAAACGGAACAGCCCGCCATATCGACCTTGGCGACAAAGAGGGCGAATGGCTGATCGGACGTTCCGACAACTGCGATATCTGTCTTTCGGAAAGTTCGGTGTCGAGAAAGCACGCGAAACTTTTCGGCGGGCCGGAAACATTCTTCATCACCGATCTCGGCAGCGGAATCGGGACCAGAAATCAGAACGGGCCGATTACTTCGGCAGTGGAATTCTGCCTGAGTGATTCCGTTTCCATCGGCCCGTTCCAACTCCGGCTGGTGAAATCGGCCGTCTCCGCTCCGCCGAAACAATCGGCTGACGAGGGAGAGAAGAGCGTCTCCCGCACCTTTGATTTTGATGACACAAACGTTCTCTACACAGATGAACTGATGGCTCTCAAAACCAGGATTCACAATTATGTGCTGGGAAAATTGAATCTTCAGGAAATAGCGACCAAGCAGATCGCAAATGACGAAATGCGAGAAAAACTGCTTGCCGCCCTTGACCTGTCACTGAAAGAGCTGCGCCATGAATTGCCGCACACCATTCCGCTGGAAAAACTGAGGGAGTCCCTGCTGGACGAACTCACCGGATACGGACCGATTTCCCCCCTGCTGCGTTCCGACAAGGTGGATGAAATCATGGTCAACGGCCCGGATCTGATTTTTGTGGAAAGTCATGGACGCATTTACGAAACCGGAGCACGATTTTTCAACGATAAACATCTTCATACGATTATTCAGCGTATTGTCGAACCTCTTGGGCGCCACGTTGACGAGGCAAGTCCCATGGTGGACGCCCGTCTTCCGGACGGGTCCCGTGTCAATGCGATCATCTCACCGCTTTCGCTCCACGGCGCGGCGGTGACGATCCGGAAGTTCGCAAAAAAGAAGTTGACCGCCGAAGACCTGATCGCCTTCGGAAGCATGACTCCCGGCATTGACCTGTTTCTGCGGGAGGCGGTGCGTGCCGCTCAGAACATTCTGGTTTCCGGAGGAACCGGATCGGGAAAAACAACCTTGCTCAATGTGCTTTCGCAATATATCCCGGCGGATGAACGCGTCATTACCATCGAGGACTCCGCCGAACTGAAACTTTCCCACCGCAATCTGGTGTCGCTGGAATCGCGCCCGGCGAACATTGAAGGGAAAGGGCGAATTCAGATCCGGGATCTGGTCATCAACGCCTTGCGCATGCGTCCCGACCGGATCATCGTCGGGGAATGCCGCGGAGCGGAAGCCCTGGACATGCTTCAGGCGATGAACACAGGACACGACGGTTCGCTCACAACCTGCCATGCAAACTCGCCGCGGGATGCGATTTCACGTCTGGAAAACATGGTGCTGATGTCGGGTATTGATTTTCCGATCACCGCCATCCGCGAGCAGATCGCCTCCGCCCTCAATCTGATTATCCAGCAAAACCGTCTGCCGGACGGATCGCGTAAAATCGTACAGATTTCCGAGATTACCGGACGGGAAAAAGACATTGTGCTGATGCATGATATTTTTGTTTTCAAGCAGACCGGATATGATGAAACCGGAAAAATCGTCGGGGAATATTATCCAACGGGAAATATTCCGGCCTTTGTGGAAAGACTTCGCCAAAAAGGCGATCTCAAACTCGACATGTCCGTGTTTGTTCCCCGGGCATAAGGGAGGATATAATATATGCACTGGTTCGTTCTTCTCATGGTGTTCGGCTCGGTGTCCGGCATCTGTTACATTCTCTGCCGCACGCTGTTCTCCGATTTGGAGCACAGCGGCGTGGAGCGTTCCGGCGGCTGGGATGGACGAACACAGCTGGAATATTTTATATCCAAACCGAAACTTCGAAAAGTTCAAATCTGTTTTGCAACCGTCGGCGCATTGATTATGCTCTGTCTGCTGCTGGTGGCGCGGGTCTCCGTATGGGCGATTCCGGTTGTCATATTGATGGCGGCCGGAGCTGCGTATGCGCTTCCGCTGCTGTATTATAAAAACAAGGTGAAAAAACGCAATCTTGCATTTAAAAGCAGGTTGCTGGATGTGGTACTCGGCCTGAACAACGGCATGCGTTCCGGCGTGGCGCTTCCGCAGGCGCTGGAAGTCGTCGGACGCGATATCGGCGGGGTCATGCAGGAAGAAATTTCCATGACGCTTTACGAATATCGTCTCGGCATTGATTTGACCGAGGCGCTCGTCCGGCTGGAAAAACGGATGCCCGATGACAATTTGAAACTTTTCGTCACGGCGGTCGGCATCTCCCAGCAGACCGGGGGAAGTCTCTCGGACATTCTGGACAAGATCATCGACACGATCCGCCAGCGTTCCATCATGGAGGACAAGATCAACACTCTGACAGCGCAGGGCAAGTTCGAATCCATCGTCATGGCCTGCGCACCTCTCATGGCGTTCGGCATTCTTTATGTGCTCGACCGGCAGTTGATGCAGCCGCTGGTCACAACCGTGCTCGGATGGGCGGCGATCTGCGTGGTTCTGATTCTGGAAACCATCGGTTATCTTTTTATTAAAAAAATCGTTACGGTCGAAATATAAAACAGGAAAGGAGGCCGAAATCATGGATGAACAAGTATATATGCTGCTGGCGCGGCTGTTGAGCTTTCTTTCCGCGTTTCTGCTTGTGATCGGACTGAAATTCTATTTTTCCAGGAAGAATAAGAGCGGAGGCGGTTATACCGATTCGCGTCTGCCGTTCACCTTCCGGGAATTTTACAATGAGATCAAGATTCTGAAGGACACCTTCGGTTCGGGCATGAAACAACTCTTTCGAAGCAAGAGTGAAGAGATTGCCAAAGACCTGAGGCTGGCGGCTTTGCCGCTCGATTCGGCGGATGTTTTCGGCGCCCAGCTTCTTTGGGCCATTTTGTTCGCCGCGTGCGGAATCGTATTCATGCTGCTTCTCGAAATGGACGTGACGTATATTGTCACGGCAATCTTTATCGCAGGATTCACCGGCTGGCTGATTCCGATTGTGCAAATTCAGAATCTTGCGCAGGAAAGGCAGACATCCATCCGCCGCGCCCTGCCGTTCTCCATCGACCTGATTTCCTCCGCCATGACCGCGGGGCTGGATTTCTCCGCCGCCGTCCGTTACTATGTGGAGCATTCGACAATCTCTCCTTTGACACAGGAGTTCGGCATCACTTTGAAGATGCTGGAACTGGGCAACAACCGGAACGATGCTTTGAAAGCCATGGCGGACCGGCTTTGCATCGACGAATTCCGAAGCATGGTAAATGCAGTAATTCAGGGAACCGAAATGGGCGCATCCATCACCGAAACGCTCCGGATCAACGCCGAGGAAATGCGGCGCATCCGTGTCGCGGCGGCGGAGCGCAAGGCACAGCGCGCACCTTCGCTCATGATGATCCCGATGGCGTTGTTTATCATGCCCTCGGTTTTCATCATCATTTTCGTTCCGATCTATCTTCGAGTTCAATCTTCCGGTATGGTCGGAATGTTTTAAAGGAGAAATCATATGATAAGATATCTGATATACATCGATCACGAAAAAACCCAGGAAGGGGAATTGTCTCCGGGCGAACATATCGCGGGACGTTCCCATTCCGCAGACATTCATCTTACCGAACCGGATGTGTCCGGAAAACATCTGAAACTGGATGTAACGGCAGATGGGGTTTTTGCGGAAAACCTGAGCTCTCACGGTACAATTTTCCAGGGAAATCCTTTGGATACCCGAAGAAAAATGAACGATGGCGATGTGCTTTGTCTCGGGAAAAGACTGGAAGTCCACTTGAAAATTCAGGAGGATGAGCCGGTCTCCGCAGACGGTGAAATGAAAACCGTCATCCCCGCCGCGTCTGCGCCTGCGGCTGCTGATGATCCGGACAAAACGGCGATTCCATCGCAGCAGGCCGCCGCCGACAACACGATTTCTTCCCGCGACGACCGGGACAAAACCTTCATTCCGGGAAACGACAAGGAAAACAAGACGGAACCGCCGCCGCAGGATTCAACTCCCGAAAACGGGGAAGTCTTAATGAAAACGGATGTGATGCGCACCCGCCTTGCCAGTCTGGAGGAAATGAATCTTCTGCGCAACGCGGATCGCAAACGGTCCACAGGAAAACTTTTCAAATACATTCTCGGAGGCATCGGCGCGATTGCCGTGCTGGTGCTGCTTTATTCCCTGAAGTCGTCGCCCAAAGAGGTGAATCTGAGTTGGCCGGTCGGATCGGACGGCTATGAACTCGGCGCTTTCACCGATCCCGGCAACGGCGGACACAAGGCCGGAGCATTTTCGCTGGCATATCCGAACATCAAGGGGAAAACCAGAGTGGAACAGAAACCGGGACGAATCACCATCACCACCCGCTTCGGGAAAGACGCCTCGGTTCCGCTTCGGATTATTTTCATTCAAAAACGATCCGTCGGATTTCTGGACAAGGACCGGAAACAGGTCTTTGCCTCCATGCTGGCCGATTTGCAGCGGGACAACAAAAGATGGAATCTGGCGCAGATTTCCGATGTGTTTTTCATCGGTTCGGAAAACGGGCTGCCCTGCTTGAGTGTCGAGTACCGGCGCGAGGCGGACAACGAGTCATGGTATGGGGAAATTCTGTTTTTCCGCACCGGAGATCAGGCATACATGAGAATGGCGGAAACTCTGGTTTCGGAACGCGCCCGCGGGCAGAATTTCATTTCCAACATACCGTTCCTGAAATTCTCCGCACAGTATTTGCAGGGGCATTGGGAGGGCAATCCCGATTATAAAGGGGGAGCCGATACCGCCGTAATGCTGGACGAAGTATCAAAACATCTGGCAAAACAGGCGCCGTTTGAATGGGCGAGAACTTATCTGCTGCTTCAGAATACCCTGATGGAAAGTGTCAAAAGCAACAATCCGGCACTGATGCAGAACGCACTTACGCAGTTGCGGCGTCTTCGAGCCATGCAGACCATCTGGTACAACAGCCAGAAAATCCAATATTACGAGGCAAAGCTGAGAAATGACCGCCGGCAGGAAAATGCGGTTCTGGAATTGTGCAAAACCGTTTTCTCCTCGCCCGACGATCTGCGCTATTTCACACTCAGGAGGAACGTATGGGAGTAAACAAGTCGAGAAGCAGTATATTCAAGCGGATGTTCTCCCGCGAGACCTTCAATCATTTCCACAATACCGTGGTGTGCGGTCTTTCCTTGAAGAAATCGGCTCCGGAACGGTTGAATCTTCGGCTTGAATTCAATCACAAGGTGCTGTACGAAGTGGCCGATCTTGCCGCTTCCGACACCATCACCATCGGCAGAAGCGCGGACTGCACCTGGGTGATTCCCAAAGAGGACAATGTCGCCAGCGGACATCATGCCGTTATCCTGATGCGCAAGGGGCATCTGTGTCTGCGCGATACCGGAAGCCGGAATGGAATTTTCTACAAAGCACGGAAAATTCAGGAAAAAAATCTCGTTCCGGATGATCAGTTCTCCATTGGCAACTGTACGCTTTATGTGGAGAAACTCAAAGCATCCAGTGCCGCGCGGCATGAGCTGGTGTATCTCAACACCGACAAAAAAGGGCAGACGGTCAGGCTCGACAATCCCAAAATGGTGGTCGGTTCCGCCCCCGGCTGCGATCTCGTTATCGACGAACAGCTCGTTTCACAGCGCCATGTCGAATTCAACAGCAAAGCGGATGGCTGCTGGCTTCACGACCTCGGCAGTAAAAACGGCACGTTTGTAAACGGCACAAAACTCTCCTCCAGTACGGAACGTCTGCTGGTTGACGACGATGTCATCAGCATTTCCTTTGTCGATTTCAAATTTGTGGACGGAACCATTGAGCACTCCAAAATCAGAATATGGTACAGCCTCGGCATTGTTGCAGCAACCATTTTCATCGTTCTGGCATTGAACTGGCTCTGGATGGGGATCAAATCCTCTTCCGACACGTATTTGAATTACGCCAGACGCGAGGCCGCCGCGGAACGCTTCAATCAAGCGCATGAATTCCTGAAGGAATCACGTTCGCGCCGCGGTGCGGAAGCGAATGAAATTGCCTACAACGAACTTGACCAGTCCATCGCCATATGGGAAAAGATTTTTGCCAACTGGGGAAAAGCAAAGTCGGCGCTGAATTCCGGCAATTGGATCGAATCCTCTCACATTCTCGGCATGATTACCGACGCCGACCCCAACGTGTGGGGATGGAACGACACCACCGCGCCGGAGATGCGGAAAGAAGCATTCACGGTAAAAAAATTGCTGGATGCGTATCTTCAGGCGGAAACTTCAATGCGCGATGACCGAAACCAGAAAAATCTCGCCGACTTGAAACAATCCGTGAAAATTATCGGAGAAATTGAAAAACGTTTCTCGCAAAAACCTCCCGCCTATTTGAAAAAACTGCTGGCGAATTCGGCGATTCTCCGCAAACAGATCGGGGACAATCTGCTGTATCTGGAAAAACTGGAGGCCATTCTCGCCAGAATCGAATCGGAATCGGACAATCTCGCCATGGTCCTGAGCGACCTGGAGGAGTTGAAACAGCATGCCGAGCCGAACATCCGCATCCGAATCGAAAGCTGCATGGTGCCGTTGGCGATGCTCCAGCGGACAGGCAAGCAGATCAAGCGCGCCATGCTCGCGGTCCAGCAGCTGGAATTTGAAAAACTCGACTCCATCCGTCCGGATCTTCCGACATTGGAACAATGCGTCGTCAACGCCAATATAGCCACGCTCAGGAAAACGCAGGAGCGGCAATTCAACATCATCCTCTCTGTCGCGGCCAATCTGCGTCCGCTGATCCGCAATTTGAACGAGGCGGGCTTGAACAAGGATACTTCCATACCGGAATGTGTTTCGATATTCCAGAATCAGGAAGTCATGAAAAAAGTATTCTCGTGTGATGCGTTTGAGCGGAAAATGCCTTCCCGTCTTCGGACGGAACCGGCGGGGGAATACGACCGTGTTCTCGGGATTGAAGGATTCTTTGAATTCATCTATGCGCTTCCGGCCCCCTACGATCAATCGGTGTACTCGGAGTTTCAGTTCCGTCCCGAAATCGTCAAATTCAGGAATTTGCTCGGAACGATTCAAACCTTCCGGACTTTCGCCGATCAGGAAAACAACGAGTGGCTGCATTCCGGGGTGTTTCAGCAGCTCTATAAAACGACGGGAAATGTACTCGAAATCCGAAACGAACTGGCGACAAAATATTTCACGGCGAACTGCGACTCGCTGCGGGAAAGCATCTTGCGCAAAGCCATCGCCATATTCCTGATGGGCGGGGAAATCAAGGAGACGGAAGTGGAATCCTTCACCCGCGACTTCAAGAAAATGCGGCTTCCCCTGGTTAAACTGGGACGGGACTACAATACCGCGTCGGATGAACAAAAAATCGAAATCAGAGATTCCATTCTCCGTCAAGGCATACCGGGAGATCCCGTGGTGCGCCGGATGTGGGGATTCAAGAAATATCCAAGGTGACAAACTATGCCGTTTCTGCTGTTCCAAAAAAAATATTTTAACGCCGGAGCATGTACCGACACCGGCTTGGCCCGCAAGGAAAACCAGGACTCTTACCGCTGCCTGCCTTCCGGCGGTTTGTTCGTTGTTTCCGACGGCATGGGCGGCGGGGACGGCGGCGAACGGGCAAGCGCCATTGTCGTCCAGACCCTCGCGAAAGCTGTACTTTCTCCTTTGAAAAATCTCTCGGCAATGGTGAAATTTTCCTATCAGGCAAACGCCGAAATCCAGAAATTCGCAGCGGCGAACTACATGCGCGGCATGGGAGCAACGATTGTCGGAATTGCTCTTTCACCGTTTCAGCCGACCCTCGCAATGCTGTTTTCCGCCGGGGACAGCCGTTGCTATCGGCTGAGAAAAAAAGGATTGGAACAGCTCACCACGGATCATACCATTGCCTCCGCAATGGGAGTCGCAGAGGAAAAACTGGCAAAACATCTGCAGGGCGTCCTGACCAACGTCGCCGGATGCGGACCGAAATTCTTTCTCGAAACGCAGAATCTGGAACTGATGGACAACGACCTTTATTTACTCTGCTCGGACGGCGTTTCCCGTCAGCTTGCCGAACGGGAAATAAAACTGAGTTTAAGCTCAGGTTTCACACCGGAGCAAAAAGCGAGAGATTTGATTGATGCTTCATTGAAACACGGCGGAATCGACAATGCGACCGCCATTGTAATTGCCTTTGGGAAGCTCCCCGAAATCACTCCCGACGTCAGCCGGGAAGAAGCCGAAACTCCGGCACAGCCGGATGAAGAGGAGGATGACAACGATGTTACTCCGCCAACTGAATGACCTTCTCCCGGCGCTTTGCCGTGGTTTTGAATCGCAGAAAACCGAATTTGAGCCGTATGCCGCGCAAATCGCCGGGGAACTGGAATGGCTCCGCATTCATCCTGTGCAAATAGAGTTGTCCGGGCTTTGCCCGCTGGATTTTTTCCTCTTGTTTCGTCCGGATCGGCGCACTGCCGTTTTAAGCGGCAATGCCGATATTTCCGACTGGCAATGGGCGGTGGCTGTCCGGCTCACGGAATTGCTGACAAATATTCATCCGGATCTCAAAGCCGATATGTTCGACACCTTGCTCCGCGACTGGGAACGCAGCATTCTTCTCCGGGAAGGCTCCGGTCTTCCGGAATTCGTCAGGAATGTTTTTTGCGGAAAGCCGGTTGACGAACGGCTGTTGACAGAGCCGGTCGTGATTCACGGCGTGAAACTGAGACGTTTTATTGCAAAAGGAAGTACGTCTCAGGTATATCTCGCTGATTTTCACGGTTCGGACAGTGTATTCAAAATACCCGTCGGCGGAGGCGAATCACGTTTCCGGAAGGAGCTTGAATGGCTGCGCTGTATGAAACACCCGAATCTGCCGGAAGTTTTCGTCTGTGATACCGGCGATACTCCATACTGTGTCATGGAATGGTGCCATACTGGAAAAGGGATTGGGAAACGGGGAAAGACATCCGGTTTTTTCAAGGCGCTGGACTATTTGCATCAGCGATTTGTTCTGCATGGCGACATCCGGTGGTCGAATCTCGGATTGCGGAACGATGGTTCCCCCGTCCTGCTGGATTTCAGCCATTCCAAATGCGTCGGAGATCGTTTTTCCGCTGGAGAAGCCGATGCTGAAACTCAAAAATTGAAATGCCTTTTGGCGTAAGGAGCAGATGAATATGAATGGAATTTCCTACTTGACCATGTTTCTGGAACCGGTCAAGCCCTGGCTTGACGACCCGGGTGTCAGCGAAATTATGATTAACGGTCCGGAAAATATTTATATAGAAAAAGGGGGCAAGGTTGTCAAAGTTGAATCAAGATTTCCCAGCGAAGCGGCGCTTCAAGCCGCAGCGAACAACATTGCAAAATCAGTCGGACGGGTACTGAACGAGGAGTATCCCCGTCTTGATGCACGGTTGTCGGACGGATCCCGCGTTCACGTTGTGATTCCTCCGCTTTCCCGTTGCGGAACGGTTGTTTCCATCCGTAAATTCCGAATTGATTCACTTTCCCCGGAAAGCCTGGTGAAATGGCAGAGCATTTCGCAGGAGATGCTTGACTATCTCAAGACCCTGGTCCAAAAGCGGATGAACATTCTGATCTGCGGGGCGACCTCGTCCGGAAAAACATCCATACTCAATGTGCTGAGTTCATATATCGACCCGGTAGACCGCATTTTGACGATTGAGGATTCCTGCGAACTTCAGCTCCGTCAGCCGCATCTCGTGCCGTTTGAAACCCGCCGTCCGGACAAGGACGGCAAAGGGGAAGTGACATTCCGCGATCTGCTGCATTCGGCATTGCGTTTGCGTCCTGACCGCATCATCCTCGGCGAAATCCGCGGGGGCGAAGCTCTGGATCTGCTGCAGGCGATGAATACCGGACATTCCGGATCGATGTCCACAATTCATGCCAACAACGCACACGACAGTCTGCTGCGACTGGAAACCTGCGTCATGTACGCCGGTTTTGAACTTCCGCTCAATGCGATCCGCAATCAGGTGGTTGCCGCTCTGAACTATATCGTCCATACCGGACGTCTGGAGGACGGCAGCCGCAAGGTGCTTGGAATCAGCAAAGTTCTTCCTTTGGATCACGGGGAATATCGCCTTGAAAACGAATGGGAATGGACGCAAACCGGAGTAGACGAGTCCGGAAAATTCATTGGGAAATTCAACAAAGTGCAAAAATAACAACAAGGGAGTTAATGCAAACATGAACAGAAAAATCATATCGGCGGGAACGGCGGCGCTCGTTTCTCTTTTTTTCGCTGGATGCGCGAATCATTTGGAAGACGTTACCAAGGAAACGGTGGAAAACTCAAGAACGGTCCTTGACAACCAGTATATTTTGGCGATGGACAAGGAAATCCCCGACTCCTCTTCTTTCAAAGTGACTTTGGAGCAGCTGGAAAATATTAAAGTCGATGTTTATCAGGTTCGCAAGAATTCATCCCTCTACACTCCGTATGAGGGGTGGCGGGAGTCTTATGAATTTCTGGCGGGTGTGGGACTTTTTCCATTCGCGATCATGTCCCATGTTATCAGCGTATTTTCATTCGGAATGTTTCCGTTTGAATGGTCCGGCGAGGTTACAAAATATGCGTTTGACGGCATGAATCCCTTCATGAACTTTGAATCGAAAAGCCGCGTTGAGGAAATCCCCGCAAAAGTGGAACGGACGCTTGTGGATTCCTATACAGAAAGCAAACGGAAACCGCTCGTCAACGAATGGCTGGTCGTAAATCCCGGCAGCGACACCTTCTGGAGAGTTCGTACCAATCAGCTTGGTCAGGCGGAAATCATTCTCCTGTCCATTGATCTGGACAAATCCAAAAGCATCGACACCCGCCACCTTGATTTTTATTTGGAAAAGGGCAACGTAAAATGCAAGAGTGTCCCGATGAGCCGCCGTCTTTTGACACGCCTTGCCACCGCCCGGAAATCCATGATGAAATATTATTCCATGCCGAGCGGGACCGAACTGGCATCCTGCGTCAGGAAACTGGAAGAGCTGTCATTTGAAAACCTTGCGCTTCAACTGGAAGAAAGCGAACTGAAAAAACATCCCGATTTCCGTTCTTCATTTGAACAGGCGATAAAATAACAGGATAAGGCATTCCCCATGAATATTTCAAAAGAACAAGGTTCCATGCTGATGGAATATGTCATTGTCGTTCTGATTGTTCTTCTGGGGGGAGCTTTGGCCATGGGGGATGCCGGAACCAGTCTAATCGAAATGGCCGGGGTTTCTGTTACGGAAGAAAATAATTTCGGATTATTCGGCAATTACGCTGTCGACTGGTTTCGCCGTCTGATCTGGATGCTGGCGCAACCGTTCCCATGAGAAAGCCCCAATACAAATGAAGATTCTGAACATACGGACCTTGCTTGCTGCCATGCTGTCTGCAAGTCATCTGACAGGATGCTGATATTTCTGCAAAAACAAAAATATCAGCATCCGGCCCTTCCCTTTCGGGAAGAGGCACCTGCGATCAACCTTTTGATGAAAATTCCAGTCAGGAAATCCAGCCGGAAACTTCATTGTTTTTCCTTCAATTCATAAAATTCGACTTTGTGATACAGCATGTTCACATTGCAGAAGCGGAAATGCGTAAAATTGCAGGAGGCAAACCGGAACTCCGACGCATCCGACACCGCGTCCAGATTGCCGTCTACATAGAGCCAGACACGGGAACCGTCGTACCGGAAACGGAGATGCACTTTTTGATTCAGCTCCAGAGCTTTTTTCGATTTCAGGTTCAGAATATGCACCCGCTTATCCGGATGAAACTGAAATCCGACCTGAATGAGATCAAAGAGCCGGGCATTTCCATGAGTCGGATACTTCAACGGCGTAACCTCCAGAACAATTTCAAACGGATTGCGCTGAAAATCCTTCATCGGATTGTTTTTTGTCGGAAACACCACAATACATCCGTTCTTTTCTGTAAACTCGGCTCCTTTTTCCGAATACAGATATTTGTTTCCCGGAGAATAATAGCAGCCGGGAATCGCCGGAAGCAGTTCCCTTTTCGAGAAGTCCATCGCGGCTTTCAGAACGGGAACCAGCTCTCCAACCGTTTTCTGCGCTTTGGCAAAGGTGATGCCGACCACCACATACTGCGCGGCGGTCAACCCGGCACGGATATCAACTGTACGAATCCGTTTGTCCGGATGCGGATTCCGGAAAGTACTCAGATAAAGATTGACCGCACCCTGTTTATTTCTGCCGGCCCAGGCGATCTGGCAATTGGAGGATGGAAGGAAACTCCACCAGTCGCAGATGTCAAACTGCGCCCGGACAGGAACCGTCGCCTGGGAACCGTCGGCATAATGGAGAATGTATTCGGCGACAGGGGTTCCGGGCTTGTCCGTCAGCCAGGCGGACGCATGAAGGACATGGAACAGGTCGGCTTCCGCTTCCACCGGAATGCCTTTCACTTCCCGCATGAGTTTCTGAGCCATGACGCTTCCGAAACTCAGAACGCCTTTCCCGTTGTTCTTTTTCGGCGCGGTCAGATAAAAAGGAATTCCGCAAAAGATATTTTCCTCCGGGAACGGCGGAACAGGGGTGGGCTGTCCATCCTCCTCGTAATTGTTCCGTCCAACGTGATTGATCAGGAACATGCGCATGTCATTGCGTCCCTGATCGGTCCATCCGCCTTTTCCATCTCCGGCGACACGGTCCCAGTAGCCCATATTGGCAAATTTTCCCAGATTGAGCCGCTGATAATGAAATTTCGGTTTGACCACAGGAAGGAAATTCACGCCCAGATTCCGGCAGAGCATCGCGATGGAGCGCATCACTTTCTCCCGTTCCTTGTCCACGGCATTTTCCCAGGGCAGCGTATCCAGCAGGATGCGTCCTCTGCCGACGGTGATCTCCGCAAGAAAAGCAGGTGCTGTCAGAAGCCGGACCCCGGAGATGTTTTCCGCTGATTCCATGCACCAGACAGGCGGTTCCGCCGTCTGCATCGAACACTGCCAGTAGATTCCGGGACGGCACCACTGCTCCTGATTGGAGGGAGGCCGGTACCATGCAAGATCAAAATTGGCAATTCCATTCATCAATGCGGCATTTCCGACCGGCACTCCACCCAGAATCTTTTTCGGACGCGCGGCGATCCGCACTCCTTTCGGAAGGATTCCCTCCAGTTTTTTCAATGTATCCGGCACGGCATTGTGAATCCAGAGCGTCCCTCCCCGCGACAGAATTTTCCGGATGGATTCCTTCGAAAGCTCCGCGGAAGAGTCCATCAGAACAATGCCCGAATCCGGATTGACATTCTCCACGGTCTCGACAAAAATCGTTTTCAGGAAAGGAGCAATTCTGACATTTTTTCCCGCCAGCAGTGTAATCGGAGTTCGGTTCTCCTCCATCCGGCGTTCCACTCCGCAGCGGATCATGTTCGCAAACAGTTTCAGGACTGCGGGATCGGAACTGTTCACAGGGAATGAATTGAGGATGCAGACCCCCTTGCCGACATCGACTTCCACGAGCGAAGTCCATTCCATGCCGCCGCGTCCGCCGCATTCCAGAATGTTCCGGAAGGAGCCCTCGCATGGTTTACGGAAACTGCCTGCGGAAACCAGATTCCCGTCCCGCCAGCAATTCAGCTGTTCCGGAAGGAGACCGTCCAGCACAGGATGCCCTTTGCTGCGGATCCAGCTGCGGGTCGCTGCGTGATTGATATCGCGTTCGGGAAGTTCGGCGCGGAATGGCACCCAGTCTTTCTGCGGCATCATCAGAACCGTTCCGCCCGTCTGGAAAAAGCTGTTCAGCATGGGAGCCATGGAAAGACGGAACGCATCCGGAGCGACAATGACGACTTTCACTCCGGCGGGAATGGATGTTTCGATTTTCCGCACTTTCCGCAGATTCAGATCGGCGAGTTTTGCATCGAATGAATTTCCGATCACCCCGATCCGGTCCGCCAGTGCGGAAAGATCGTATTTCCGGGGCATGACATGGATCGTCTGTTCGAATCGAGCCTGTTCCTGAGTTCCCATCAGGGCCTTGACGACCAGCTGAGCCGTATAGGGCCGGCCGAGAACGGGCAGAGTCACGGAGACGGTTCCATCCCACTTTTCCCCCTGGGGCACTTTTACTTTCCATTCGCCCTGTTTCAGGAACGATTTGTCATCGGCCCGCAGATACCATCGAATACGATCCGCGGGTGCGCCGCCGTCGTTCAGGAAAACGACTTTCCGGTTCAGCGT
>CALXMJ010000176.1 GCA_944389445.1 uncultured Victivallales bacterium
GAGACGGCGTCGTGTCCGGTCCAGGGGATCATCTGAATGGTGCCCCGGGGCATGCCTTTTTCCTCACCGGCACCGGCAATGCATTTCGCAAGGGCAAGATTGGAATGGATCGCCTCGGAACCGCCGCGCAGAATGACCGCATTGCCGGCTTTGAGGCAGAGACCCGTGGCGTCGACCGTCACATTCGGGCGCGATTCGTAAATAATGGCGATTACGCCGATCGGCACGGAGACTTTTTCAATCTCCAGCCCGTTCGGACGGGTGAACTTATCCAGCGGTCTTCCGACCGGGTCCGGAAGGGTGATGACATGGCGCAGCCCTTCTGAGATTCCCCTGATGCGTTTGGGATCCAGCTTGAGACGGTCCAGCATCGCTGCGGAGAGTCCCGCGGCGGCACCCGCCTCCATATCGAGCGCGTTGGCTGCCATGAGCTGTTCTGCCTGTGCGGCGATGGCATCCGCCATCGCGGCAAGCCATCTGTTTTTTTCATCGGTTGTGGCGACGGCAAGCTTGCGGGACGCCTCTTTGGCGAGCGATCCCATCTGCTCCAGAGCCGTTTTCATTTCCTCGGCGGAGAGTTTGTTTTCCATTCCTTGAACTCCGGTTTGTTTTCTGTTTTGAATATTCGTGGTAATATACTACGGAAGTGCATGAATTGCAAAGCCGGATTCCACGCTTCCGGACGGCTCCGGGATCTTCCCGGATCAATCTGTTTCACGGAAGGGCGTGGGAAGCCTCTTTCCTGCTCCGGAACAGGGGGCGCGACGGCATTTTCCGATAGGCGAGCGGTGTGGTGCCGTAGTATTTGCGGAACATGCGGTGAAAGTGGGCGACGGAACCGAAGCCGCAGTTCAGGGCGATTTCCGAAACCGGGCGAATCGTGTTTTTGAGGAGATTCGCGGCGTAGTCCAGACGGTTTTCCATCAGAAGTTCCATGAAGCTCAGGCCGGTTTCTTCCTTGACAAGATGGGCTGTCCGGCTCGGGCTCAGATGAATTTTTTTTGCAAGGGATTCCAGTCTAATGTGTTTTGAAGCCTCCCGGTTGATGATGATTCGGATCAGGTCGCCTCTGGAGAGATCGGTTTCCGCAAAATCGCCGCGATACATTTTCTCATGCCATTGAAGGAGTCGTGCCGCGAGCTGGCGGAACGCCTCCAGAGTCCGGAACAGCTCCTTCCGATCCGTTTCGGGAACAGCGGAGAGATCCGGCGGATGAATCGGTGCATCTGGTTGGATCAGAATCAGTTCCGTCGGAATTCCTTCCTTCGGCGGACGACGGATTCCCGCAGTCAGAAGGCAGAGCAGTTTTCCTTCCCGCATGACCGGCATCACCCATTCCAGAATTCCCGCGTGGCAGAGTTTGACGCCTCCTTCCGGAAATTTCCATGCATCCCGGCAGAGCCCGAGACAGTCGTATTGAATGCAATGCCTTTCTGAATTTTTCTTCATCTCATTGCATGGCAATGTGTTGTGAATTCTGTACTTCAGCGCTTGCGTGAAGATCGCCGAGTGGACATAACATGCGACGCAAGTTCCGGTCAACTCTTCAAAACACTGGATGGCCTGTTCCGGTATCTTTAACATGAAATACAATTCCTTTTGCGGGAAAAATAGCATAAACAGCATAAAATGCAAGAAAAACAGCTGAATCGTATCTATGCTTTTCCGGAAAACGGGGATATAATAGTTCGGAATGGAAAAAGAACCGTGCCAGAATTATGAATCAAAAAAGGAGACGGCATGAAAACGGTGAAATTTGTTTTGGATCAGGAGATTCCGGTCGTGGCTGAAACGGATGTTCTGGTGGTGGGCGGCGGTCCCGGAGGAGTCGGTGCGGCGGTGATGTCGGCGCGGGCGGGAGCCGCTGCCGTTCTGGCGGAACAGCACGGCTGCATGGGTGGAACCGCCACTTTCGGCGAGATTACCCCCATGATGGTCAATCACTATTCCGCAGACGGCAAAATGGAACATGCGGTTTCCATGGACCGTCCCGTTTATACGGAACTGATGGCTCGCATGTGGACATATCTGCCGCGGGAGTTCCGTCCCGCCGCGGATGATTCGGACTGGAACAGCAGACGCTTCATCGTTTCCAAGGACATCATTTCCCTGGCAATGGAGGACCTCTGCCTGGAAGCCGGCGTGAAACTGCTTTATCATTTCCGTCTGGTTGCGGTTCTGGCGGAGGAGCGGAAAATCCGGTATGCGGTATTTCATACGAAATCCGGATTTGTCGCGATCCGGGCAAAGAATTTTGTCGATGCCACCGGCGACGGCGATCTTGCCGCCTTCGCTGGATGCCGCTTTGAATTCGGCGATACCGCTCATGGCCTCTGCCAGCCGATGACCCTCTGCTTCAAGCTCTCGCATGTGGATAAATCCCGCATGGACAACCGGAAGATGCAGGAACTCTATCTCAAGGCTCAGGCGGAGGGGAGAATCGAATGCAAACGCGAAAATGTGCTGATGTTCGGTTATTTTGAAGATGATGTGTTTCATTTCAATACGACGCGCGTTCTCGGGAAGTCCGCGGTCGATGCGCTTCAGAGGTCCGAGGCCGAACTCGAAGGCCGGAAACAGATGCGTCAGTTTGTCGAATGGCTCCGTGCCGAAGTCCCGGGGTTCGAACATGCGGTCATTCATTCGATGGGAGCCGAAATCGGTGTTCGCGAAAGCCGGCGGATCAAGGGACGCGCTTATCTGACGCAGGAGGATTTCGTCAACAGGAGCAAGTTCCCGGACGCGATTGCCAGATGCAACTATCCGATTGACATTCATAGCGTTACAGGAACTGGAACCTCGTTTGTCACGATGCGGAGGAACGAATATTACGAGATACCGTTCGGATGCATCGTCGCTGCGGATGTGGACAATCTGACGATTGCGGGGCGTCCGATTTCCGTTTCCCATGAGCTTCATGCAAGTTCCCGGGTCATGCCGCCCGCATGCAGTGTCGGGCAGGCGGCCGGAGTTGCTGCCGCAATGGCCTCGGAACAGGGGATCTGCTCCTCGGAACTTGATGGAGTCGAGGTCCGGAAGCGTCTCGTTTCGATGGGCGCCTGGCTGTAAATTTTCCTGACCGATTGATCGTGATGTGGCGGCCGTCTCCGTTTTCCGGAAGCGGCCGCTCTGCTTTTTTGGAAAAACGCAGGGCTTTCCCCCGATTTCGGTTTTCATTTTGGTTTTCCGGTGCTATATTGCGGTATTGAACAAACAGGAGAAGAAAACATGGCACTCTGGGGCGGAAGATTTTCCAAGGGCGCGGCGAAAAGCGTCCAGGACTTTACGGAATCCATTTCCTTTGATAAACGGTTGTATAAACACGATATCGCTGGCAGCAAGGCTCATGCGGCAATGCTGGGCGCAACTGGAATCATCCCGAAAAAATCGGCGGAAGAGATCATAGAGAAGCTGTCGGAAGTCGAAAAGGCGATCGAAGAGGGAAAAGTCAAGTTTGACGTCGCTTTGGAAGACATCCATATGCATATTGAAACCGAACTGATCCGGCTTCTCGGCGACGAAGGCGCGCGGGTTCACAGCGCCCGCAGCCGGAACGATCAGGTTGCGCTTGATACGCGTCTTTATCTGCGCGACGAGATCCGGGAGATTGCCGGCGGAATCAAATCCCTTCAAAAGGCGCTGCTTCAGCAGGCCGTTGCGAACAAGGATACGATTCTTCCCGGTTTCACGCATCTTCAGCATGCCCAGCCGGTGCTGTTTGCCCATCACATGCTGGCGTATGTGGAACAGTTCGAACGGGACATCGGGCGATTGAACGACTGCTTCGCCCGATTGAATGTCATGCCTCTCGGCTCGGGTGCGATTGCGGGATCGACTCTGCCGATCGACCGTGAATTTGTTCGCAAAGTGCTGGATTTTCCGGCGTGCACGCGCAACAGCATGGATTCCGTGGCGGACCGCGATTTCGCCTGCGAACTGCTTTCTGCTCTGGCGATCTTTTCGATGCATGTTTCGCGGCTTTCGGAGGACATCATTCTCTGGATGTCGCAGGAGTTCGCCTTTGTCGAGCTTTCCGATGCCTTCTGCACAGGTTCCAGCCTGATGCCGCAGAAGAAGAATCCGGATATTGCGGAGCTCTCGCGCGGCAAAACCGGACGCATGTACGGAAATCTGATGGCGATGCTGACCATCTGCAAAGGTCTGCCGATGACCTATAACCGCGATCTGCAGGAGGATAAGGAGCCTCTCTTCGATTCCATTGATACGGCAAAGGGTATTCTCTCCGTCTATCCGGAAATGATTGCGACGATGAAGACCCGTCCGGACCGGATGCTGGAGGCCGCCTCCGATCCGGGGCTTATGGCGACCGACCTTGCGGACGCCCTTGTCCGGAAAGGAGTTCCGGTCCGACATGCGCATCACAAGGTGGGGGCGCTTGTCAAATATTGCGCGGAGAACGGAAAGAAAATGGACAAGCTCTCACTGGAGGAAATGAAGACGGTGATTCCGGAAGCGGACGAGTCGATGCCGGCGCTTTTCTCTCCCGTTTCCGCCGTGACCCTGCGGAAATCCTACGGAGGTACCGGCTATGAGCAGGTTGCCTCTCAGATTGAGTTCTGGACAAAGAAACTGGGAGAATGAATTTCATGAACCGTGCGCTGAAACTGGGAGTGGGACTCTGCTGCGCCGTGTGTGGTATGGCGCTTTTTGCCGCGCCCGATCCGGTTTATGAGCGGCGTCCTTTCCTTGAGGAGTATGTGGATGCCGATACCGGCGTGAGACTTCCTCCGCGCATCGGGAATTACAGGAAAAACGAGGTTGTCAAAAATTTCAATCCCATGATCGGAACGGTGATCCGGTATGCCGATTCGCAGGGCAACTGCGCGGATGTTTACATCTATTCGCTGGATACTTCCAATCTGGATGTCTCCCGGAAGGCGGCGGAGGCTCATTTCAAGGAAATCAAACAGGTGATTGAGAGTCTGCCGAAGCGTCTCGGGCATGTGAAAGAGGTGGTTCCGCTGGGGGAGGAGGCGTTGAAGCGTCCGCCGAAAGTGGATGGCCGCTGTGCCTCGTTTCGTTTGAGTATCGTCGGTGATCTGAGGATTTCGGAGCTTGCCGTATTTCCGTTCAAGCGGAAGATTGTCAAGATTCGAGCCTCCACTTCGCCTTATTCTTCCAGAGATGAGTTCCATTTTGCCGATTTTCTGGAAGCCGTCTGTCGCGCGTTCAATGCCGTGAAGTGACCGCTTCGGCTGATATGCGGATGCGGCGGAACTCTTTCTGATATTCTCCGGGCGGCATACCCGTCTGTTTTTTGAAAAAGCGGGAGAGATAGAATTCTGAATTGAATTTCAGCCGGCTGGCAGTTTCTTTGACGGAAAGTTCCGGTGTCGCCAGCAGAAGCATGATGCGGCGCAGCAGAAGACGCTGAAGAAAATGTTTTGGCGTTTCACCGAGATCTCTGTGAAATTTCCGTGAGAAGGCCTCTTTGCTCATTCGGCAGCGATCCGCAAGCTCACCGACGGAAAGTTCCGCACTGAGATTTTCCTGAATATAATGGAAAATGGATTCATAGGCGGATGAGCGTTCGATTCTGGTTTCATTTTCTTCCGGCCAGTGCTGGACGCAGAAGTCCATGAGCGCGGATTTGAAGCGGCACGCGGAACGATGCGCATTCGGATCGTCGAACATTTTCCGGAAGTTCTGCGTCATTTCCGGATCGCAGCCTGTCAGGAAGTGTTCCGTTCCGGAAAAGAGATCCATGCCGGGATACAGTTCCAGATTGAAGTGAAAGGTCAGGAAGGTGATTTCCGCGGTCAGATAATATTCCGCGGCAAGTCCGCTCGGGATGAAGTAGAAATGATCTTTTTTCAAGGGCAGATGTTCTCCGGTTGCCCGGCTCTCAATATAATCCTCCTGATTCCCGGACGCGGAGGGTACCAGAACAAAAATATTCCACGGAAAAACACAGACCTGATGGAAATTCAGATTTTCACAGGCAATATGGTGAAAGGTGATCTGGTGCGTATGATTGTAGAAACGAAGCGGTGTCCGATTGATCAGGATCATGAAAGTGTATTCCGAAGTTAAAAAAGTCTATTCTTTTTTTCCTCTTTCTGTAATATAATATATTCATGGGAAAAATCAACAGAGGAGGTTTTTGTGGAGAACTATCTTGATTTCAGCGGGAAGAAAGCCGTTGTGACCGGCGGTCGGCGGGGATTGGGAAAGGCAATGGTTCTGGCGCTTGCCGAGCGGGGCGCTTCGGTGGCTGTGATTTCAAAAAGCCCGGATGCCGGGAATCTGATGGAGGAGATCCGGAAATGCGGCGGAAAAGGTTTTTATCTTTCCGCGGATCTCGCGCAGCCGGAGGATCGGAAGGGGATTATCGGCAGAGCGGTTGAATGTCTGAACGGGATTGACATTCTTGTAAACAATGCCGGACTTCAATTCCAGGAAACGGCTGAGACCTGTACTCCGGAGCAGTGGAAATTGTCTCAATCGGTACTGCTGGATGCGGTCTTTGACCTTTCCCGGCAGGCGATTCCATATTTGAAAAAGCAGAAAAGCGGCAAGATTGTCAATATTGCATCCATCTGTGCTTTCCGGGAAGGCGGCTGGAACTTCAGTTATGGAGTCATGAAAGCCGGGGTGGTCGGTATGACGCGCTGCATGGCGAATTCGCTTGCCAGGTACGGTATTCAGGTGAATGCGATCGCACCGGGTATTATCCGGACGGACCTGACAGCATCCTGTTTTGAAAAGGAGCGGTACGAAGAGATCTGCCGCAAATATCCGGCGGGCAGGCTCGGCGAGCCGGAGGAGATAGCGGGGGCAATGCTTTTTCTTGCCAGCGGAATGAGTTCGTTTGTCAATGGTCAGACCCTTGTTGTGGATGGCGGATTCTGCGGAAATTGAAACGGAGATCGGAAATGAGTGTGGAAGACCTTCAAAATGAATTGAAAACATATTACCGGGCGCATTCCTATAAAAAATGGAAGGATGACCCGTGGGTCAAGCCGCTGTTCCAGCGCCTGGATCAGTTTGCGGATACTCATCCCGATGCAACGGCTATGGAGCTGAAGGCCGTTCAGTACGAAACGATTGCGGAAGAATTCACGCCGGTCCTGTTTCGTCATTCCCCGTTTTATTCCGAGATGGGCGTGAAAGCCGCTGAATACGATGGCGTTCCCGGACTCGGTGCCGGAGGATGGCTTTATCTGAGAAACCGGGAACTTTTCCGGAAGAAAAATCCGGAAGCTCTTGAGCAGTATTATGCGGGCGGCCGTCATGGAATTCAACTCTCCTACGGACCTTATATCGATTACGACCATCACTGTTTCCCTTATACCAATGTGATGGAGCACGGACTGGAATTCTTTTACCGTCTTGCGGCGGAAGAGAAGGAAAAGACGCAACTTCCGGAGGAGATCATTTTCCTGGATTCCGCCATGCGGGGGTTGCTGGCGGTCCGTAAAATTGCCGGCAAGTTTGCGGACGCCGCGAGAGCTGCGCTGGAAAATGCCGCTCCCGGAGAGAAGCGTTTTCTGGAAGGGATCGCTTCCGTTGCGGCAGAGGTGCCATGGCGAAAGCCTGAGACCTTTTATGAAGGTCTCTGTACCGTCTGGTTCCTTCATGAAGTATGCGCATCGATTGAAGGGATCGGGATGTCGGTCGTGGGGCATCTTGACCGCCTGCTGGGACCGCTGTACCGGAGGGATATGGAACAGGGACGGCTGACTCCCGGTGAGGCGTATGATCTTGTCTGCCGTTTCCTGGTGTACATCGACTGCAAGTACGATTCCTTTCTGTCCGTGGATCAGTCCTTCAACCGTCAGGAGCAGGGGGATGTCCTTGTTCTCGGGGGGTGCGACTCGGAGGGGAAAAGCATCTGCAACGAGGTGACGTTTCTGATTCTGAAAGCGCATCATGAGCTGAAGCTGATTTATCCGAAGATTCATTGCCGGATCTCCCGGAACTCCCCGCCGGATTTTCTGGACGCTGCCAACCGGGATTTTCTGAGCGGCCGGAACGTGATCGCTTTTCTGAATGACGATGCCCTTATACCCGCTCAAATCCGTGCTGGCAAGTCCCCGTCGGATGCCGTCCGCTATGTCGCAGGCGGATGCTGGGAGGTCATCGACGAGGGGTTTGAACATTCCGCGGGTGCCAATAATTACTTCAATCTTGCCCGGGTGATGGATCTTTCCATTCATGACAGTGAAACCGTGGAACGGGAAACCGGGGATGTTTTCCGCAAAATAGATTCCGCCCGGACATTCGGGGAGGTTTACGGCATCGTGATGGACAATGTCCTGAGAGCGATCCGCCGACGCTGCCGGATGATCCGGGAAAACGGAAGCATCTGGCCGAAGGTCAGTCCCGCGCCGTTTTTTTCCGCCTGTTTATCCGATTGTCTGGCGAATCATAAGGATTATACCGCCGGCGGCGGGCGTTACAATCCGCATGGTTTGCCGCTGGCATCGTTTGCGGTTTTTGTCGATTCTCTTCTTTCGATTCAATGGCTGTGTTTTGAAAAGAGGTTGTGTTCTCTTCGCGAGCTTCTTGCCGCGGTCCGGGCGGATTGGGAGGGGGCTGAGAACCTGAGACGGATGGCTTTGTCTGCTCCGCGCTTCGGCGACAACTCCGAGACGGCGAATTCCCTTGCCGGGCGGATTCTGGAAGACCTCTCTGCCGGAACGCGCGATTTGAAAACGGAACGCGGAGGCGTTTTCCAGCTGGGGCTCTACAATTATGTGGATATTGTGGATTGGGCGTCAAAGACCTCCGCCACTCCGGACGGACGCCGGAAAGGTGATTTTCTTACCCAGGGACTTACTCCTTCCCGGACAGCAAAATCCGCCGGGCTGACCACGGTTTTTCATAAGCAAAGTTGCATAAATTTATATTGTAATATTGAAAAGGTGTGCTATGTTATCTGTAACTCCAACAGAAGAGGAACAGATGAAGACAATTCGTATTCAAATAACGGACCAGGAACGTCAAAGGT
>CALXMJ010000177.1 GCA_944389445.1 uncultured Victivallales bacterium
GGCTGTCAAACGGCAAACGGAATAAAAGCGACCAACGGGAGCGGTTATGCCGGATTGCCGCTTGACTGACGACGGGTTCTGATGTATCTCACGCTGATTTACCCACAAATTCCCGTGAAGACCCAAAAAAAATATCCGGAAACCAGAATCTGGGAAACCGTAACCCCCTATTTTGAGAAGAGGAACATTCATTTTTATGTCAACAAATGCGGTTTCAAAATTGTGGAATTCATCAATCCGCACCATAAAGGACCGTATCCGGATTCAGACGGCACGATCGGAAGAGATTATTTTTTCCGATTTGAAAAAGTGATGAATCCTTCCTGACGCAATTCATGCGGACCTGCCGAACGAAGATCCGGCAAGCAAAACCCCGTTCGAATCGGAGAGAATCGAACGGGGTTTTCCAAAAACAGAAATTTCCACCTTATCGTTTCGTGAACGTAATATAACGGTATTTTCGTCCGTTGATTTTGTATTTTCCATTACCGGCAGGACGGGAAACCCGAGCCTTCCGCTGGACGGGTGCGGGAATAACGCCGTTTCTCGTTTTTTCGATTTCCCGTTCGCGGCGCATTTCCTCCAGTTTTTTCTTTTTTGCGAGTTTCTGTTCCTGGTCCCGGGCATCGGCATCATAATCCGGTTTGACATTGAGATATTTCAGGGTCCGTTCCGCGATGGTCTGGAATGTCGGTCCGGCGACGGTTCCTCCATAAATCCCGCCGTTAGGTTCGTCGGCAACCACGAGCAGAACAAAACGGGGATTATCCGCAGGAACGAATCCGGCGAAGTTCGCTATATATTTTTTTCTGGAGTACGCCCCATCCACGAATTTCTGCGCCGTACCGGTTTTTCCGGCGACATAATATCCGCGGATTGCCGCGGTTTTCGCCGTACCGCCCTGCCCGGTCACTGTTTTCATCATTTCGACGATTTTCTTATGGGTTGAAGGATCCTTGAAAATCGAATCGTGTTTTTCCAGCGGCATCTTCTGTTCAATTCCAGTCGCGGGATTTTCGATGCGGTCGACCAGACGCAGTTTCACCGGATGTCCCCCGTTTGCAAGCATGCAGTATCCGCGCACAAGCTGGAGAGGCGAAACGGCGACCCCCTGTCCGATCGGGAAACGCGTGATGGACAATGTGTCCCAGAGTTTCAGCGGACGGTAAATACCCGCTGTCTCCGGTTTCAGCGGAATTCCAGTTCTGGATCCAATGCCGAAACTGCGAAGGACTTCATCAAGAGTCTTCTCACCCATTGCGAGCGCGATTTTCGCCGTTCCGATGTTGCTGGAATGCTGAATGATCTCCGATACGGTCAGAATCCCCATCGGATGGGAATCCTTCAGGCTTTTTCCTCCGTAGAACCAGAGACCTTTTTCGCAGTCGAAACGGGTCTCCGGAGTAACGATGCCCCGGTCAAGCGCTCCGGCGACAACAAGAGGCTTCATGGTGGAACCCGGTTCAAAAGTATCCTCCGCGATCCGGTTCCGCCATGCGTTTGGCTTCATGGAATTGCGGTCGTTCGGATCAAACGTGGGACGCTGCGCCACGGCAATAATGTCGCCTGTGTACGGGTCCGCCATGACGGCATAAGCGGACTTCGGCGTAAAGCGTTCCATGAACTTGTCGAGCTCCTCCTCAAGAATCGCCTGAATCGGTTCCTGAATGGTGAGGTAAACATTGAAGCCGTCCTTATCCTCCTTCATGCTGGAATTGCCGTAAGCAAGAGGGAGGCCGTCGCGGCTGCGCTCATAGCGTTCGAGCCCCTGAACGCTTCGCATTTTATTGTCGTAGAATTTTTCAAGCCCGATCACCGCCACGACCTGATCGCGATCCAGATTTGTGAATCCCAGGACATTCGCCAGAAGCTGTTTTTTCGGATAATAGCGTTTTGTCGTCTCGCGATAGAAGACGGTTTTATATCCCAGGCGGGCGGTCTCCAGCTTCAGACGTTCGGCTATCTCATAATCGACCTTGCCTTTGATGATGACGAATTTTCTCTGGCGGACCTTTTTCGTGCCGTCCGGATTTCTGGTGACGATTTCCTTGTCCATCAGTTTTTCATAGACGGATTCTTCGCTGATTTCCAGTTTCTCGGCAAGGAATTTCGCGATTTCGCGACAGCGCTTCGCGTCTCCGGCAATGGAGGGATCGGCACAGACATCGGAACAGGGAATGTTGCCGACCAGCAGATTTCCGGAATAGTCGTAAATTTCTCCGCGTTTTCCGTTCATGGTCTTGACGGTTGTGTATTTCATGCGGGCTTTTTTATAAAGCTCGTCATGCCGCCGGATCTGAACGGTGTAGAGCTGCCAGCCGATATAACCGAAAAGCAGAAGAAGAATGACCGTCACCACGATCATCCGTCTGCCCATTTGCGTAAATTTCGTCATACCGTCCTCCTGTTCCGGGCTCAATCAGTCCCGGCGGTTCGATTCTCCCGGTAAAGCTCCGCGGTGCCGTTCATGGCTCCGGAATGTCCGTCGACATCCAGCAGGACGATCTTGCGGATCTGCTTGGAGTCGGCCGGCCGGAGTCCGAGTTTGAACATGTTGATCCGCGAACTGATATACGGCCAGGAGCTGAGCTGTTCCTTCCGCACTTTCAGATTCGCTATCTCGCGGTTCAGCTGATGGATCTTGGATTTGGTCCGCGCGATTTCGCGGTTGATCTGCTCCGCCTTCTGGTTGTAAATGATTCTCGCGTTGACGGCAAGGAAAATCAGAGCAAACATGAAGGAGAGCTTGATAACAAGGGATACCATCCAGGACCTTTTCGCAGAGGCTCTGGAACTGCGTCTGATTTCTTCCTGTGTTCTCATTGTTCTTACGTTTGTCATGATTCTCTCCCCACCGTTTTTATTTTTTCCGCCGCTCTCAATTTTGCACACGCCGCTCTTGGATTTTCCTTCAATTCCGTCTCATCCGCCGTCACCGGATGCTTTGTGACGATCTTCAACACCGGTTTCCAGCCGCAGACACAGACGGGAAGTCCCGGCGGACATTTGCATGTTTCCGCCATCTCCCGGAAGAAGGTCTTGACGATCCTGTCCTCCAGCGAATGAAAGCTGATCACGCAGAGCCGTCCTCCCGGATTCAGCAGCGGAACAGCGGACGCCAGCGCCTGTTTCAACTCCTCCAGTTCCCCGTTGACTTCCATCCGCAGCGCCTGAAAACAGAGGGTCGGCGCGGGAAGGCTCCTCTTCCGGTTCCGGGAGTGCAATACCCGCCCGCAAAGTTCCGCCAGTTCCCCGGTCGTCGAAAAAGCCTGCTTCTCTCTGGCGGCGACAATCGCATCCGCGAGCATCCGGGCGTCGCGATTTTCCATTTCTCCATATTCCCGGAACAGATTCCGAAGGGACTCCGCATCATAATGATTCACAATTCTGGATGCCGAAAGTTCCGATGTTCTGTCCATCCTCATATCCAGCGGGCCATCCAGCCGGAACGAAAAACCGCGTTTCGGATCATCAATCTGCGGCGAAGAAACTCCGATATCCAGCAGAACCGCATCGACCGTATCCCATCCGAGTCCGCGGGAAAGTTCCGCCAGTTCCGAAAAACGGCCCTTCCGCAGATGCACCCGCTTCCCGGCAAACGCAAGACGCTTTCCGGCGCGGACAAGAGCCTCGTCATCACGGTCAATTCCCAGAAGTTCCGCTTCCGGAAGCCGCTCCAGAATCAGAGCGCTGTGCCCTCCGCATCCTACCGTGCCGTCGATAATCCTGCGGACCGGACGGCTGGAACCATCCAGAAGCAGATCAATTGTCTGACGGGGAAGAACCGGAACATGACCGAATGCAGCCTCCGTCATTCCACCGTCTCCCGGCTGAGTTTCTCAAGGACATCGTAGCAGGCGTCCTCACCGTTCTCCTGCTGCATTCTGTTCCAGACCTCGGGGGTATACAGCAGAATCATCGAAACCGAACCGATCAGGGCGACTTTCTCTTTCAGGCCGGCATGAGCCGCAAGCTGCTGCCCGATCTGGATCCGTCCCTGCTTGTCGCACACGCATTCCTGCGCGCGTGAACCAAGACGCGCCAGATTCCGCGCATCCTCCACGTTCCCGAGCGAAAGTTTCCTCGTTTTGTCAAGCACCATCTCCCGGAAGGTGTCCACGGACATCATCTGAATGGCGTGGTCGCGCGACGGCAGAAGAACAAAACGCGAACAGCCCCTCCATGCCGCCGGAATGGCAACACGACGCTGCGAATCAAGCGTATGCTCATACTCGCCTAGAAAAAATGTGGGCTCCGTCCCTGTCGCCATCTATGCACTCCATTCCACCACTATTTCCACCTTTTTCCCCCTATAGAACCCTAACTTATCCTTTTTTCCCTTTCTTTCAAGTAAAAAAATAAAAAAAAATTAAAAAAATTTCATGCTGGAAATGAAAACCGTGAAACAGCAGGTCTCAGAGAATGGAAAAAGTGCCAGCGACATGCGGGCATACGGAAAATCCGGAGTCTCCGGATGACCGCTCTTCAGAAAAAAAATCCCGTCGCGGACGGGCTTGCGGCATCGTCGGCGACGGGTTTTCTCCCGGAGAAATTTTCGGAATCAAATCACTTCCAGCTGATCCTTGACCGGCAGAGGATGCGGAGCATGCGCCGGAGTATCCTGATACCAGAACGCCACGGAGGCGATGTCATCCTGAAGCGGCAGATAACGTCCGCCGGACCGCCAGCCGAGCGCCTGAATGGTCACCCGGATTCTCTCCCGGAAGCGGATCGGATCGCAGAGATGCCAGCGGTAAAGGCCGAACCGCTGCTGCGAACGGTAAAGGCCATCCGGACAGAGAACCTGTGCAAGACCGCTGTACGGAGTGGAAAATGTCTGATAACGTCCGGTTTCCTTGTTTTCAAAATTGTAGGAGCCGCCGAAATAGTCTTCGGTTCCGGTTCCGCAGATTGTCGGAAACTCTTCATCGTCATCGAGATAGAACTTGATTTCTCCTTCGCCCCACCAGCCGGAGTTGTGAACGCCCCATGCAAGATAGGTTCCCACATAGTGTCCGCATCCTTCGATTCCGTCAAGAATGGTGTGCACCCTTTTATACGGAAGCGGATTGACCCTTCGGAACTGCGCATGAAAATAGGCCGAATCGACCGGGACCTCGCCCAGCGCATAGTTGATCTGATAATAGGCCACCACATCTTCCGTCGAAAGATTCTCCAGCGTGATGCGCGCGTGAGTATGAAACGGCATCTCCCAGTAGCAGTTGAACGCGCTGCCCGGATTCACGCAGACCGGAAGACTGGAGACCGGAACGTAACTGCCCCATCCGCAGCAGAAGAAATCGCCGGCGGGACACTCGATTGCCGGAATCTCCTCGTTGTCCCAGTAAAACCGCAGGGTCAGAAAACGCCAGTTTCCCGACAACGTCATCCAGATCTGCTGAATCACCCCCTCCCCTTCGATATCCGCAAGCGGGAAGACCGATCCGGCGGGAATCACCACGCTGGGCGAGATCCCCCATCCGATCCCCAGACCGCCGCCGCACCCCGCCCCGGTCCCTTCCGTGGCACGCCCGCCCCCGCCGGGCGCTCCCGTCC
>CALXMJ010000178.1 GCA_944389445.1 uncultured Victivallales bacterium
AGGCGCATGCCGACGTGGTTCTCATCAGCGGACATGACGGAGGCACCGGCGCCAGCCCGCTCTCCAGCATCAAACACGCGGGACTCCCATGGGAAATCGGACTGGCCGAGACCCAGCAGACCCTGCGGCTGAACAAACTGCGCGACCGGATCCGCGTTCAGGTCGACGGCCAGCTCAAAACCGGACGCGACGTCGTCATCGGCGCTCTGCTGGGAGCGGAAGAGTTCGGCTTCGCCACCACGATTCTCGTTTCGATGGGATGCGTCATGATGCGCAAATGCCATGACAACACCTGTCCGGTCGGCATCGCGACTCAGGATCCCGCGCTCCGCAAACTGTTCGCGGGGAAACCGGAACATGTCAAGAATTTCCTGCTGTTCATCGCCGAAGAGGCGCGCGAAGTGCTCGCTCAGCTCGGATTGCGCTCGATCGACGAGGCCGTCGGAAGAGTCGATCTGCTCGACACGGCGGAAGCCCTGAAATTCTGGAAGACCCGGAATCTGGACTTCTCCGCGATCTTCGCCGAGGCGGCTCCCCCGGATGCCCCGCGTAAATCCGCTATCCCGCAGGAACGTCCGGTGGCTTTCGACGATGAAAAGCTGATCCCCAGGCTCAAAAACGCCATTGAAAAAGGCGAAAAAGCCCTTCTGACTCTTCCGATCCGGAACAAGGATCGAAGCGTCGGAACGCGCCTGAGCTATCACATTGCTTCGCGCTACGGGCACAAGGGACTTCCCGAAGACACCATCCGGATCGAATTCGACGGTTGCGCCGGACAGAGCTTCGGAGCGTTCCTCGCCGCAGGCGTCACGCTGACGCTGAAAGGAGAGGCAAACGACTACGTCGGCAAAGGACTCTCAGGCGGCAAAATCGTGATTATGCCGCCGCCGGACAAACGGTTTGTACCGGAGGAAAATATCATTGTCGGCAACGTGATCGGCTACGGCGCAACCGCCGGAAAACTCTTCATCAACGGCCTTGCCGGAGAACGGTTCGCCATCCGCAACAGCGGCATGACCGCCGTCGTGGAGGGCACGGGCGATCACACATGCGAATACATGACCGGCGGACACGTCATCGTGCTCGGGACAACCGGAATCAACTTTGCCGCCGGAATGACCGGAGGCATCGCCTATGTCCTCGATGAAACGGGCGACTTCGATCTGCGATGCAATCTGGCGACGGTCGATCTGGAATCCGTTCTCAAAGGCTCCGAAGACGAGGAACTGCTCCTCTCGCTGATCAAAGAGCATCTCGCCGCGACAGGCAGTCCGAAAGCAGCCGAAATCCTCGAAAACTGGGATGACATGATCCCGAAATTCGTCAAGGTCTTCCCCGTGGAATACCGTCAGGCGCTCGGCAGAATGAGCAGGGAAGACATCGAAGCGGTCAACCGCACAACCCACAGCAACTGATGGAAGAAAAAGGAGGCTGTCATCATGGGAACCACAATGAAACGGGCGTTTCTCGACGTCAAACGTCAGGCGCATTCTTACAGGCCGATCGAAGAGAGAATCCGTGACTTCAACGAGGTCGAAGTTCCTCCACCACCCGAAGTCCTGAAAGTTCAGGCGGAACGCTGCATGGACTGCGGCATCCCCTTCTGCCACGGAAGCGGATGCCCCCTCGAAAACCAGATTCCGGAAATCAATGCGGCAGTCGCCGCCGGACGCATCGCCGAAGCATGGAATCTGCTCTCTTCGACCAGCAGTTTTCCGGAGTTCACCTCCCGCGTCTGTCCCGCTCTCTGCGAAGCGGCATGCACCGCGGGACAGCATCTTGATCCCGTCACGATCCGGCAGATCGAACGCTATACCGTGGACACCGCATTCGAACAGGGACTTGTCAGGGTTCGCCGTGTCACAAGAAGATCCGGAAAATCGGTTGCGGTCATCGGGGCGGGCCCCGCTGGACTCGCCGCCGCGGATGTCCTCAATCAGCACGGGCACAAGGTGACCGTCTTTGAACGCGACCGCTTCCCCGGCGGACTGCTCCGCTACGGGATCCCGGACTTCAAACTCGACAAAGCCGTCATCGAACGCAGGATCAAACTGATGGAGGCGGAAGGAGTCGTCTTTGAAACGGGCGTCAACATCGGAATCGACATCTCCTGCGACTATCTGAGACGCCGGTTCGATGCGATCGTCATCGCCACCGGAACCCGCGCCCCGCGCGATCTGAACGTACCGGGACGCGAACTCTCCGGCATCCTGCCCGCGACCGAATTCCTGGCGGAACAAAACCGGCTGGTTTCCGGCGAACACACCGGTGAACATCCGTTTTCCGCAAAAGGGAAAAAAATGGTCGTCATCGGAGGCGGTGACACCGGCTCCGACTGCGTGGGAACCTCCATTCGGCAGGGAGCAAAATCCGTAACCCAGATTGAGATCATGCCGCAGCCGCCGGAAGAACGATCGCCGAACACGCCGTGGCCCGCATGGCCCTACATGCTCCGGACCTCCTCCAGCCATCTGGAAGGATGCGACCGCCGCTGGAACATCTCAACAAAAGCCTTCGAAGGCGAAAACGGTACGGTCAAACGCATCCGCTGCGCAGAAATCGAATGGGAATTCTCCCCGCAGGGAAAACCGCTGAAATTTACGGAAAAAGGCGGCACGTTTGAACTGGAAGCCGATCTCGTTCTCCTCGCCATGGGATTCACCGGAATCCCGAAGGATGATCCGTATCCCGCTCAGCTGGGACTGACGCTGGAACGCAATCTCATCCGTGCCGGATGCAACGGAACCACGGAAGCAAAGGGAGTCTTCGCCGCAGGAGATGTCAAATCCGGTCCCTCTCTGGTGGTCCGCGCCATCGCGTCGGGCGCAAAAGTCGCTCAGACGGTAAATGAGTATCTGAATCAGAAATAAAATGTGAACGGCGAAGAACAGCCGGTCCGTTGCTAGCTGGCTTTCCCATCGAAACTCTTCGTCATTCATGTTTTGGACCGTGAAGAAGCCTCCTCTCCCCTTCACGGTCTTTTTTTCAAAAAACCAG
>CALXMJ010000179.1 GCA_944389445.1 uncultured Victivallales bacterium
GTTCAGACGTGTGCTCTTCCGATCTAGTTCCTTGAAGTTGAAATGCAGCATTGCCAGATTCGAGAGACAGATCACCATGTAACCGACATTCAGATAGCCATGATGATCCAGCGAATAGTTCGGCGTAAAGTTGAATCCGATGTGCCATTCCCGCAGAGGTTTTCCCCGGAACAGTTTTTCCGAAGCTGCATCGAGCGGATGCGAGATTCCGTTCAGCAGGAACGAGGCGGCTTTTTCCAGATACTCCTCCCGGCGCGGCAGATCCGGATAATCCATGGCGGTCCGCAGCAGGAATCCTCCGTTCCAGATATTTGACTCCGGTTTGTTCTTCCCGGAACAGCCGTTCATATCGGCGACCACCGGGTATTTCTCCAGCAGCCAGTCGGATTCGGAAACACGGAAATTGCGATAGCGTTCCCGGTCCTCGTCCGTGAAATAGGGCTGAAGCGCATTCACTCCGTGCGTCATGCGTTCGGCGCCCAGGACGCTGATCCAGTGGCAGCCCCAGGATTTTCCGTCGGTTGCGGGTGTCTTTCCGGTCCGATGCGTTTTCATGGCGTAACGGAAAAGTTCCAGGGCGGTTTGCCGGATCTCCTCGCGGGAGAGCGACGGGGAAAACTTTTCCAGGTCAGGGTCCGCCGCCATTACTGCGAGAGCTGCGCAGACATTCATGTTGCTCTGAACCGGCCAATGGGCGCTTTCGCCTGTCCCGTACCAGGTGCCGGCCGGAGAGTGCCGGAGAAATTTCGGCAGGACTTTCAGCCAGGGAACCATCAATTCCAGATAATCGTCTGAACAAAACGCTTTCATGCAAAACCTCCTTTGTATGCTGTTCGGGTGTCCGGGCTTTTCCGGCAACTTCCGTCAATGTACTGTTTTTTTTACGTTTTGGAATGGCATTTTATTGGATTTTCATATATATTTATTTGATTTCCAATTTTAATGTATATGAAAAGAGGTTCTCATGGATGTTTTCGATCTGCCGGAGGAGAGTTTGCGGATGCTGGAAGAGCGAATCGGAATGAAAATCACGATTATCGACAACGATGGGATTTTCAACCGGAAGCAGCGTCGGGCGGTGTTTTCGGAGTACCGAGCGTCGCATAAGAAGAATGCGGTCTGCCGCTGTGGTTTTTCGGAGAAATGCATTGCGCACTGCCGCTATGCGATGAACCGGAAATGTCTGGAAACCGATTCCCCGTTTTTCTCTTCCTGCTGGAAAGGAATCTGCCAGATCGTGCTTCCCCTGACATTTGCTTCCGTGCATTACGGAATGCTTTACGCGGGAGTGTTCCGATCGGAGGAAGTGACACCGCCGGAAGAACTTCCGACGGAATTTCATACGCTCTATGAAGCTCTTCCCTTTCCGGGAGAAACGGATGCGGAGAAGCTGCTCCCGCTTCTGCAAATTTATGCCGACGGCATCATTTTCTATCTGCGGAAAGCGAATATTGTCAACGACAGTTACGATCTGCGGAGTGCCGTCATATCGGATTTCATCCATCAGAACCTGGATCGTTCCATCGGGCTTCCCGATCTGGCGGAGCGGCTCGGACTTTCCGAGTCCCATACGAGCGTTCTGGTCAAACGGCTGTTCGGCAGACCTTTTTCCAAGTACCTGATGCAGCGACGGGTCGAGCGGGCATGCCGATATCTTTCTTCGACCGATCTAAATCTTGATGAGACGGCTAGACTCTGCGGTTTTTCCAGCGCGTTCCACCTGAGCAAAGTGTTCAGGCATCTCAGAGGAATTCCACCGAGCCGTTTCCGGGAAAGCTACCGGAACGAAGTCCTCCGGGGAGAATCCGACTGAAAGAGAAAAGAGATGAGTTCCTGTTTTCCGGATCAAGGGGATTGCCCTTGATCCGGTCCGGTGTGATGCACGGGGGAGGGGGATCGAAAACTCCCGTTTTCCTCTCGACGCTCCGGATGTGGTGCGCAACGATGCTGTTCACTTCAGAACGATGCGGAACATGTTGTCGCTGTCTTTGCTCAGGAAGATCTGTCTGGAGAAGGTTCCGGCATCTGTCTGGATCTCGGCATTGTATTTGCCGTAGAAGCCGTGGAAGACGTTTTCCGCCTGTTCGTTGTAGTCGAGAGAGGTTTCCGTCTGCCACTCTTTCTTGATGAGGCGTTCGAGGACCCGGTAAGCCGGTTTGGGCGAGAAGTCGTTGTTGACGAGACCGGCACGCAGGGTGTTTTCTCCGCCCTCGCTTCCACGCGGGGCAAGCGCGGTGCCGTCGACCAGGTTCCACCAGACAATTGCGTTTGTGACGGGATGGCTGAACCAGATCCGGTAAAGCCTTTCCGTGACAAATTCCTGAAAAGCGTCGCCGTCCCCTAGATCGCGGCGGCTGATGATGCTGACCTCCGAGAAGTTCACGGGAATGTTCAGCTTTGCATACTGATCCAGACATTTGTAAATCTGGCGCGGATTCATGAACAGCTCCGCCTGGTCCAGAAGCGAATCGAACATGTGGTATTGAAGTCCGAGTCCTCCGACGCGGCAGCCGTGGTCCTGCAGCGTTTTCACGAGCATATAGACCGGCGTATAATCGCCGTTGTACTGCCACCACTTGTTGTCATCGTTGTAAAGAAGGGTCGAAAGCGGGAGATGACGCTCCGCAATCCGGAAAACCTCCTCGACATGGTTGTCGGGAAATGCCGGGTTGTTGAAGCCGCGCCGCACCGGATGGCGCGACAGTGCCTCGTTGACCGTGTCCCAGATCGTGATATCGTTTCCGTAGCGCTCCGCGATTTCGCGAATGCGGCGATCCAGACGCTTCATCATTTCTGCGTTCGTTTTCGGCGCCCATTCCGGGACATATCCCTGCCAGCAGAGGGGATGCCCTTTCGGAGTGATCCCGTTCCGTTTGCAGAACGCGACGACTTCGTCCGGAGGCGGCCGTCGGTAGACCGGAGTGCTGCCGGAGGCAAACCGCGGATGCCCGTCCTCGATTTCCAGATCCGACCAGTAGAACGGAACGACTGCCTCGTTGAACAGGTTTGTAAACACTTCTTCATAGCGGCGGTTCTGTTCCTCTTCCTGAAACTGGTTGAGCATGAAGGCGTTGCATCCGAACATATATTCGTGCGACGCCTGTTTCAGTTTGATCGACGCTCGTTTCACAAGCGACCCGTCCGCATTCCGCAGTTCGATGCGTCCAAAGCCCTTTCTGTACATTTCCGTTCCGGTTTTGATCCGGAATTCGATTTCCGGGTCGTCTTTCCGGAGCCATTGAGTCAGTCTTTCGGCCAGTTCATTCATGTTCCGTTCCTTTTTACAAATTGGTTTGTATGGAAACTGCGGTCTCCCGCAATGTTTCGGCAAGCAGTTCTTTTTTTGCGTTGTCTGCCCGGAATGCGGGGGCATAGACTCCGAGCGCGGCAAGGAATCGGTTTCCGGAATCGAACACGGGAACGGCGAGCGCATAGAAATTTCCGGTGTCGGGCGCTTCGCAATATCCCTGCTGACGGATGGTTTCCAGTTCCGCATCCATTGCATTCCTGCCGGCGTGTGCTTCCGGCCAGTGGTTTTCCGGCGGCAACCCGTTCAGAGCAATGAAATTTTCCCGCTCGGATGGAGAAGCGCAGGCAAGAAGCAGACGTCTCGTGACACGCGCATAGTTGTATTTCTGTTCGCGTTCCACGGCTTCCGGATTCACGGAAATGATGGAATTCCCGGAAACCGAGGCGACAATCAGGCGCTGTCCGTTGAAAAGTGTGGTCAGAATGAACGATTCCCCCGTTTTTTCCGCAGCCTGTTTCAGAAATGCAAGCGAATGTTCCCGGAGCTGTCCGGCAAACAGTCCCGCTTTGGACAGCATCGCGCATTTCTCGCCGGCACAATAGACTCCCCGTGCGGTCCGCCGGATGTATCCGCAATATTCCAGAGTCTGCATCATGTTGCGTACCGTAGTCTTCTGCATTCCGAATCTCTTCGCAATGTCCGCCAGTTCCGTTCCTTCGGAAATCATGGAACAGCCAAGCACATATTCCAGGATCGAGAATGCATTCGCCACCGATTGAATCGCCGGTTTGTTCATTATTATTTTCCTTTATTCATTATTATTGAATAATATATTTTATTGTTATCCTTTTGTCAATCGTTCTGGAAAATATTTTTGAATTTTTTTATTTTGGGGTGGAAATTGGAAAAGAAGATGGGATTTTTCGGGATTTTGCCGGGATATCGGTTTGCATCGTGTGCGGGAAGTGGTACATTTTTCCATTCACATCATAAACGGACAGAGTCCGGAAATCTCAAGGTGACGGGAGGCAGTCAATGCGGAAGGAAAAGAAGGGCGTTTGCGGATTGGGCGAGTTTGACCGGAGGGCGAAAAAAGGAGATGCCCTGACCGTTGTGTTTTTCGGCGGTTCTCTTACCTGGGGCGCGAATGCGTCCGATCCGAACCGGACAAGTTATCGTGCGCTGATCGGGGAGAAATTCCGGGAAGAATATCCGCGGACCTGCTGGAAATTTGTTGATGCGGCGATTGGCGGCACCGGTTCCCAGCTAGGTGTTTACCGGGTGGAACGGGATGTGCTCCGTTACAAGCCCGATCTGGTTTTCCTTGATTTTTCTTTGAACGACAACATGATGACGGATACGGAGGAAACGCTTTCCTCTTATGAATCAATTGTCCGGACTCTTCTTTCAAAAGGAAAATGTCCCGTGATTCCGGTGTTTCTCGCCTCCCGGGAGTATGCCACGCTGCCGGAGCTGAAGGTCCTGAAACGGCGGACCCTCCATCTGAAACTTGCGAAGTACTACGGACTCGCCGTCGGGGATGTCGTGAAAGGAATGAACGGCCTTTACCGGAAGGGGCGCCTGAATCCCGATGAGGCATGGCCGCCGGAACTCTTTGACGGCTGTCATCCGCATGACTTCGGATATGCGATTTACGCCGATTTCGTCTGGAAGGGATATCGGGAGGGGGTCGAAAGAGACTGCACCCCGGTTCTGCCGGAAAAATGGATGAATAAGCCGTTCTACCGGAATGTGTTGCGCTTTCGTATCCGGGATCTCGGCACGCTGCCGGAGGGATGGCGGATCGGACTGCCGGAAACGCGTGCGGGGACGTTTGATTTTCTCTCTTCCCGCTGGCTTGACAAAGTGGCGATTGCGGAGAACTGCGTCCGGAAAGGATTCGACAAATTCGAATGGAAAGGAAATGTCCCCGGCAGTCTGAAGGTCCGCTTCCGCGGGAGCAATGTCCTGCTGTTCGGTGAGTCGACGATCTTTTCCGGAAAACTTCTTGTGAAGATCGACGGAAAAAAAGTCACGGAAATTGATGCGGCGAAATTCGGGACCATCTTTACGCCGTCCGCGTATCTGAACGCCCCGGTAGCAAGCGGACTGGAGCCCGACAGGGAGCATACGCTGGAACTGATCCCGAAACTCTCGAAGACGAAGCCGCAGCAGATTCATCTGGAGAGCATCTGCGTCTCCGGCCCGGGACCCGTGGAGGTCCGTCCTTTCTGAAGCGGACGGAACTCACTCCGGAGGAGAAGCCGGAATGACGTTTAATCGGGCATCCGGCAGTAGACCTGTCCATGCAGATCGCGTCCCCGTTCGAGAGCGGGTTTGACTCCGGTCTGCCAGGCAAGGTCGAGCAGGGGGATGCCGCGGTCCACCGTGTACTGGAAAATGCGTTCCATGTCGTTGTATTCCGGCTGGGAGAGCTGCACGCCGGTGAGCTTCGGGATGGAGGCGAGGATGTCGATGTAGTGGTCGCCTTTGCCGCAGAAGTGGATGACTCCGCCGCCGAATTCATTCAGCAGGAGACTGTCGAAGGGAAGTGCGAATTCGCGGTACATCTCCGGGGAGAGATTCATGGCGGAGTCGTCGCGGAGGACGAGTTTTCCAGCGTATCCCCAGCCCCAGTGCGCGCAGAAGCGTCCGGGGACGGGCGGCACAAGCTCATCCCAGCGTTGCATGAATTTCCGGTAGGTTTCAGTGACCAGCGTAAGGAAGGATTTGACCAGATCGGGATTGTCGTAAAACTCCATGAACAAGCCGCTGCCCCAGACCATTTCCGTTACGTCGAGGGGCCCCTGAAGATCCGGATGGTAGAAGCGGACGTATTCGCGGATCTTGGGATAATCCGCAAGCTGTTCCTGAATGTAGCGGGCGGTCTGGAAGACATCCGGTCCCCAGCCGCGCTCGAAGGAGGGAATTCCCGCGTCAAGCAGACTGCGGATGCCGTCAGCTCCGTCCGGAATCGGGCGAGAGGCCGGCAGGGTGTCATGCTGATCCTCCAGATAGAAGATCTCCACTCCGAACAGCGAGGGCAGAATGGTGGTGCTGTAATTGCAGCGGATGTTCAGGACACTTCCGTTTCCCGCGGCGAGTGCGGCAGAGGCATCCGCCAGTTCGCGGAGAAGCATGAGTTCTCTGTCTTTCAATGCCTTGTTGACTGGAATTTTCGGCCATTCGAGTTTCGGCGGCGCTTTCCGTCCGCGTTTCGGATGGAAAAACCGCTCCGGACAGTTCCCCGCGAGGAAACATCGCCATTCGGCATCCAGAGTTTCTTCGATTTCAGGATCAAGCCGGCTTTCCAGGTCATCAAGATACTGTTTGATCATACTGCCTCCCGTATCGTTTACAAATGGGTCCGGCGGGTAAAGTAATGCTCTTCTCTGGAAAATCTTCTTTTTTTTTAGTATGAGATTGTCCTATATTGTTTTCCGTCCCGAAGATTCCTGAAACGGAAGGGAAAGATTCCGGATGATGCAGAAAAAAATTCTTATCCGGGGCTTGACAAAAATCCAGAAATGTGTTATAATGTAAACTGTGATAACTGTTATAGGTTTTTTATGAAAAAAATTGTATCGTTGGAACATCTGCGCGATTTCAGACGAGGCGGGACGGCGGGGATTCATCAGGAGCTGGCATATTACCTGCGGGAAAAGATTTCCACGGGAGTGCTGGCTCCGGGGGAGCAGCTGCCGTCGCTGCGGGATCTGGCGGCGCTGTGGAATACGAATCCCTTTTCCGTCCGGCTCGCGATGGATGATCTTGTATGCAGGGGGCTTTTGAATCGGCAGCAGGGGAGAGGAATGTTTGTCGCTTCTTCCGTGAAAGAGATTCGCCGGATCGGGATTTTCTGTTCGCAGGAATTTCATCTGTCCCGGGATCTTCTGGCGTTTTTTTACCTGCGGGATGCCCTGAGCCGGCGTTTGCGGGAGCTGCAGTTTGAGTTCTGTTTTCTGGATGACCGCGCATCCTTGCAGGATGCCGTTCTCGGGAACCGGATTCAGGCGGTGGCGGGTGTTGTTGTGGCGAACCGTGACAAGAAATGGTTCAACAGCCTTCCGATCCGGAAAGTGGTCTTTATGCGTGATCCGCTGATGGATTTCGACCGGATTGCGAAAGCCCTGGCGGAGCACCGCTGCCGGAGAGTGGCGGCAATTGTTCCTGAGGCGACTCCCGGAGGCGGAATCCCGGTCAGTTTTCTGATTACCGGCTTGAAATCCGCCGGAGTGCGGATCATGCCCCGGAATCTCCGGACCATTTCTCCGGAGGTTCTTTCCGGCTGCTCCTGGGATAAGATCGGATATGAAAAAACATTGGAACTCCTGACGTCTCCTCTGCGTCCGGATGCCCTGATCGTTTATCCGGACAACGCGGTCCCGGGGGTGATTCAGGCGATTCTGAAACTGGGAATCAAGGTTCCCGGAGAGCTCTTTGCTGTCTTCCACCGCAATGTCGAGCTCCCGTATTTCTGTTCGCTGGACGCCTTTTATCTGGATACGCGTCTTTCCGGAATTATGGACAAACTCATAGAAAGCATTATGGATACAGGGGAAAAACAGAAACGGATACCGGAGAGAATGGCATAACACTCTCCCGGAAACAGCAGAAAGGGGCCAGAATGAACAGAAACAGAATACGGAAAAAGAGAAAAATAAATTTTACTCTTTTAGAACTTCTGATTGTGATTGCGATAATTGCAATTCTTGCTGCGCTTTTTCTTCCTGCGCTGAACGCGGCGCGGGGGAAAGGGTATGCGATCCAGTGTTTGAATCATCTGCGGCAGATCGGGATCGGAGCCATTCAGTATGCGGGCGACCATAATGATTTCATGCCGTTTCCGAAACTGTCCACACCGACTGCGTTCTATACGTGGAACGGTCAGCTTATAGGAAGTCCGCAAAAGAAGACGTATATTACAATGGAGCTCCTGCGATGTCCTCTGATGGAGAAACGGGTGATGGACGGGAGTGATTCCTGGTGGTTTTACAATCCTCATTACGGAGTCAATAACGGACTTTATGTCAGTGGCGAATCGTTGAAAGTCGGCCGTCTGAAGTCGCCTGCCGCGAAAAAATTCATTGCGGAAACATGGGCACACAACGGAGATGGTTCTCAGAACCGTGAAAAAGGATATTACCGCTGGGTTCGTACAGGAGAGGCGGGCAATGTCAATTTCGGAGATGTCGCAGGCCGGCATAATTCGTATGCCAACACCCTGATGCTGGGGGGAAATGCCGAAGCGGTGCGGATTCCGAATCCGTTCCTGCCGCATGCCGCGGGCAGTCCGTTCTCGTCGGACCCGGAAAATGATTCCTCTCTGGATTACAGATATTGAGGTGTGCTGTGAGAAACGGACGGATATGGCTGGCAGCCGGAATTGCGGCACTGTTTTTCCCGTTGATTGCGGAGGTTCCGGAAGATGTGTTTTCCCCCGGAGACAGCAGGTTTCAAGCGGCAGGGGAGGGGATGACTTCGCCGTATGAACTTCGCGATGCCTTCGGGAGTCCGGTCCGGAAAGGCCGCATGCAAAACGGATCAATTGCGCTTTCAGGGCTTCCGTGCGGATATTACTGGGTTTCCGCAGAAGGCGGGGAGAGGAGTTTCTGTATTCTACCGGCGTTCGCGGGGAATGTAACGCAGTCGCCGTTCGCGGTTGATGTTGCTGTCCGCGGTGGGCTGGGGGATTTCCGCGGAAGAATGAGAGAGGGGCTTCTTTTTTACCGACGGCTGCTGGAACGTTCCGGTACCGCCGCTTTCCGGGAGCGTTTCTACTGGTTTGAGATTGAACGGAAGCCCGGGGCTTTTGCTTTTTCTTCTGCGGAAAGGATTCTGCGGCCGCTGAGCGGAGAAAGGAAGATATCGTTTGTTGTTTCCGGTCCGCCGGAATTCCGGAAGGACAGGAACGGTTTTCCCTCCAGTCTTGTGGATGTTTACCGTTTTGCCCGTGCCTGCGCGGAAAAATTCCGTGGGAAATCATTGTGCTGGGAGTTCTGGAACGAGCAGGATCAGGGAAGTCTTTTTCTTCCGGCTCCGTGGAAATATACCGCGCTCCAGAAGGCTGCCTGGCTCGGATTCAAGGCGGGTGATCCGGAGTGCCTGGTGAGTGCCGGATCGTTTTGCACCTATCCGCTGGGCGGAGAGATGATCAGCGGAACGATGTTTGCCGGAGAGCTGGCAGAGTACTGTGATCTGTTCAATTTTCATATTTATACTCCCTTGAGCCGTTATCCGGAAGTGATTTCCGGAATCCGGAAGTTCCTGCACGAGGAAGTGAAATGCGATATGCCGGTCTGGATCACGGAATGCGGAACTCATGCGGAAGGAGACGCCTCTTTTCAGGGCGTTTCCGCTGACACCCGCTCCCTGAACAAAAAGCAGGAGATGATCTGGTGCGAATTTCTTCCCAAAGCGAATCTGACGCTCCGGCAACTGGGGGTTTCACGGATTTTTACCTTTGTTTTGCGCCGCCATATTGAGCGGAACGGGTTGAAGGAGTGGGGGATGGTGCGGAAGGATCTTTCCGTGAAACCTCTTTATGCGGCGTATGCCGTCATGAACCGAGAGATCGGTTCCGCTGAACTTCTCGGGGAGGCTCCGGTGCTGGAAGATGGAAAATGTTTTGTTTTCCGCCGGAAGGATGGCACTTTCTCGCTTGTTCTCTGGAATTGTTCGGCTCTTGACAGGCAGCGGGAGGAACCTTTGCCGGAATCGGAATGCGATCGGCTGTACGAACGGCGGATTTCTTTGCCGGGAAGCGGGAAAATTGTCGCCGTCAATGTTTTCGGGACTCCTGTTCCGGTACAGCGCTCCGGTAAAAACGTTTATCTGACCGCGACGAAGTATCCGGTTTATGTGCATGGATTCCGGCAGATTCCGCCGGGAGTCCGGCAGCCGGATCCGGAAGGGGAAAAAAGAGCTCCTTCCGATTCTCTGGACAGAACCATCGTGTTTGACGGCGACCTGACCGGGAAGAATTCCATGCGCGTTTCCGTGACCAATCTGGACACGGTGCCGAAACGGATCCGGATTGAGCATAATCTGCTGTCGGCGGCCGGGATTCCCGCGGAGGTCTTTGTCGAACCGCTTGCGTCTGCCGGATTTTCTGTTACGGACATCCGTTCCGGCAGCGGCGGAATCGAGTTTCGCGGCAGAGTCGATGGAAAGCGTTCCACCAGACTGTTCCTTCCGGCTCATTTCTTTCAAATGCGTCGGGTTCCGCTCAAAGGGTTTCAGGAAGTCGGGCGCTGGAGGAAACACTCTTCGGGACGGATGGAAATCGTCTGGGATGAAAATGTCGGCGGATTGAAAGTGGATGCCGTGTTTCAGAAGCCGGACCGCTGGATCTATCCCGCCTTTGCTTTCCGGAAGGAGGAGGAGTCTTTGCTGAAGGATGCCGTGGGAATTTCCTTTGAAATCCGGACGGAACAGACAGAAGAAACTCTCAGCAATCCGTCTCTGGTCTGGGTTTCGGTTGCCGGAGACCGGAAATATCGCTTCCCCTGCAAGCCTTCAGTCGGGAACTGGGTCGAAAACAAAGTCCTGTTTCCGAAAGGAAAGATTCTTGCCGTTGAGATCGGCATGAATCCGAAAAAAGAAAGAATCACATATTGGATCCGGAATATCAGCTTGCTGTACAAGCCGTGAAGATTCCGAACCCGCTCATCCGGACCCGTGCGATTCCGTGAAGCGGATTGCATGGATAGAGAAAAACGATGCCGGAACGGAAAGTTTGCGCTCCCCCGGACTTTAAATTCCGCGATTCCATGCTACATTTCCGGATTACTGCAAGATATGGAAAAACGGATTTTGACATGGATATCAATCGGGACAGGCTTGATGCGCAGCGGAGGATGACGGCGTTCCTTCTGGTTGTCCTCGCTGTTTTTCTGCCGTTGCTGACCAATGCCGGCCGATATCTTCCGGCGGAGCCGGTTCAGCTGCGCCTGATTTCGGGTGTCGTGCTGACCCAGGGTCTGCTGTTTGCCGCCGCCGTTCTGCCGTTTCTGTTCCCGCCGGAGAATTGTGGGGAGCTGTTGAAACAGCTCGGTCTCCGGCGTCTTGAGAAACCGGAGATGCTGCGGATTCTGAAACTGTCCGTTCCTCTGTTTTTCGGGATTACGATCTGTTCCACTCTTCTGACCGCTCTTGGAAAATGGTTCGGGGAGAAGAATCCGACTCAGCCACTGGTGGAGCTGCTGGTCAAGGCGCCGTTGTCGGTGTTCATGATTATTTTTGTTTCGGCGGTGCTGATTGCTCCGGTTGTAGAGGAGCTGGCCTTCCGCCGGGCGCTGTATTCCGGATTGAAAATGCTGGTTCCTCCGATGGCCGCCGCGGTGGTGACGTCCCTGCTCTTTGCACTGGTGCACGCGGTGATCTGGCAGATTCCGGCGCTGTTTCTGCTGGCGCTGATCTTTCAGCGGGAGTATGTGCGGTGCGGAGAGAAAACGTCATATACGATCGCAATGCATGGAATTTATAATTTTCTGACCGTCGCCTGTGCGTTTTGTCTGCGTCTTTACTATCTTCATACGGGGAAAATGCTGTGAGCGCAATTCATAAAGTGATCGTGATTCTGGGACCGACCGCCTGCGGCAAAACGGCGATGGCGGTGGCTCTGGCACGCCGTCTGAACGGAGCGGTGATCTCCGCCGACTCCAGACAGGTCTATCGCGGACTGGATATCGGCTCCGGAAAGGATCTTGAGGAATATGTGACCGGAGGCGAACCCGTTGAGACGCGTCTGCTGGACATCGCCGATCCCGCTGCCGGCGAACCCTATACGCTGGCGGATTTCATGCGTGATGCCAAACGTGCGATCGTGGAACTGGATTCCCTGGGAAAAGTGCCGATTCTCTGCGGGGGAACCGGTCTTTATCTCCATGCTCTGATGAAAGGTTATGAACTGCCCGGCGGTCCCGCCGACCGGGAGTTCCGACGCGGACTCAAGGAGGAGGATCGCAGGAAATTTGCCGAATCGCTTTCCGGCCGTTACGATCTTTCGAACGGCGAGGACAACAATCTGTATCGTCTTTCGCGCAAAATGGAGATTGAATCCAATCGGACCTTTTCGCCGTATGGCGGTCCGCTGGAGAATGCGGAGTATCTGGTACTGGGGGCATTCCGTCCGCGCGCGGAGATTCACCGGCGGATTGAAGCGCGGCTTGATGAGCGTCTTGCTCATGGAATGCTTGATGAGGTTCGCAATCTCCATGAGAACCGGAATGTCTCATGGGAGAAACTGGAATCGTTCGGTTTGGAATACCGGGAAGTTTCCAGGTACCTTCAGGGGAAGGCGGAGTTCGGAGAGATGAGGAATCGGCTTCTTGCGAAGATCCGTCAGTTTGCGAAACGGCAGGATACCTGGTTCCGCAAGATGCAGAAAGAGGGCGTCGGAATTCATTGGCTCTCTCCGGAGGAGCTTGATTCCGCGGAACGGCTCTGCCGCGGTTTTCTGGGAGAATAAGACCGGCCGAGTTTTCGGCGGAGATCAGGGGGCGGGAGAGGTCTGCTGCGGCCTGATCGGATTCTTTGCTTTGTCCGCTGCGGCTTTTTTCTCTTTGCAGATGGTCTGTTTGATTCCGGCGACTTTTTTCAGTTCCTGCGGAACATAGCGGTTTGCGATGACGCTGTTGAGAATCTGTTCCGCCTTGTCATAGAGCTGCAGGGCGATATATTCGTCGGCGAGGGCGTTCATGACGGTGCAGTATTTCCGGATGTCGATGGCCGGCATCAGCACGTGCAGCTTGCGTTCCGGATCTTGTTCCCGAACCAGGAATTTGCCGAGCCGTTCCAGAAAATGACGTGCCGTTTCCGGATTGGCGGTTGCGTTTGCCCCGTCGACGGTTCTCTTCAGGGCTTCTTCGTTTCTTTCATATTGGAACAGCACGTTGATGCAGGTGTCGTAAGCGTAGAGCAGCATTTCCGGACGGGTGGTTTTCTCTTTGAGAAAGGAATCGAAAACGAGGATGGCCTCGTCGATCCCCTTCATTGCGGCGGTACAGCGCATTTTTTCTCCGGCGACGGCTCCTTTCACTTCCGGAATGGTCTGCGGATTGGCATGGATCGTTTCCAGCTTTTCAATCGCCTCCTGATACCTGCCGGCGAAAAAGCAGGCGCTGTAATCGGAGAAATCCAGGACATTGGTCAGTTCCTTTGTTGCTCTGCCGGATTTCCGGACCAGGGATGTCAGGCGGAGGACGGTGTCGTATTCTTTTTTCCGCATCAGAGCGCTTTCGGCTTTGGTGTAGGCTCGGAAGATCGCCGAGGCGTCACTGTCCGGATTCTCGAGAACTTCCTCTACCGCGGCGATTTCCGGCGAGGCGTCCTTTGCCGTCCGGCTCTTGTAAAAGGAATAAGCAAGAACCGCCGCGGCAATCGCCAGAATGACAAGCGGTTTGATAAGAATTCGTTTGGAAAATGCCATCGTAAAGTCCCTTTCCGAAAAAGATTTGCATGTATCATGATAAGATATACAGGAAAGAGGCATTTTGCAAATTCTTCCGATCCGTTTTATAATTCCGATCTTCTTTTCCGCATGAAAAAAAATCAAAAAAAATGAAAAAAGGGGGTTGACAGCGCAAGTGTACAGAGCTAAAATTAAAATGTACAGAGGTGTACAGTATCAGAAGAAAAGGATGTTTCATGGTATCGCTCGAGTTCAAAATTGATCCGGAAAGTCCGGATGCCGTATACACGCAGCTGAAGGAGCAGCTGAGGTCTGCGGTTGACAGCGGTCCGCTTTCGGACGCGACAAAGCTGCCGCCGATCCGTTCTCTGGCGACTGCCGCCGGAGTCAGTGTCGGGACTATGGAGCGTGTAGTCGGCGGAATGATTGCCGACGGCATCTGTTTCCGCCGTCCGCGGATCGGGGTGTATATCAAGGAAGGCTCTCCGGACAAAGCAGCGGCGTCTTCATTATGTCACAGAGGCGTACCGGTCCAAGCGGAATGATTACGGAATAGACCGGATGAAACTGTTCGATCTTCATTTGTACCATGGTTTTCAGATTCAGACGCATGCGTATCCCCGTCATTTTGTGGAATCTCCGGAATTCCGTTATGAGATGGAGAACATCCGCCGGGAGCGTCCGGATTGTCTTCTGCTCAATCTTCCGGGACTGAGCCGGTCTCAGATCTCTTCGCTGATTGAATATCCGTTTCCGGTTTTGTTTATCGGAGATTTTCATCTGGGGGAATTCCGGACGCCGGGTCTGAATCAGATCCGGGAGGATACCGGGGAGCGCGGAGAAAGTCTGGTTTCCCTGGCATTCGCTTCCGGGTATCGGGATATTGTGCTGGTTTGCGGAATTGAAAAGAACTACTAAGTCTCTCTGCTTGTTGCGGGGGTGCGCCGGGCTGCGGAGCGGCTTGGAATCAAGCTGCGTTTCCTGCATCATGAGGATACTCCCTGCCGGACGGAGGAGGAGTGGCTGATCCGGAAAGCGGAACTCGTTCACCGGCTGATTGAGAACGGTCTGCCGGAAGCGATTGTTTTTGACGGAGTCGATGGCCTGGAATATCTGGTGAAAGCGTTCCGCGGATACGGAATTGACACGAAGAAAGATGTAAAACTCATTTCCAACAAGGAGATGATCGACGGCGGTATCTATCTTCAGCCCGACTACACTCTGTTCGCGGAACAATGTGCCCGGATCATACGGGATCTCGTGCTCAGTGACCGCCGTTTCCCCGGCATCTGCACCTTGTCGGGCAGCATTCAGTACAAGTCCATTCATATTAACAATATTCCATAAAAGGAGAATAAAATGAAGCGTTTTACACTGATAGAACTCCTCGTCGTCATTGCGATCATCGCCATCCTGGCTGCGATGCTTCTGCCGGCATTGAACAAGGCGAGGGCAAGTGCGCACAAGGCAAGCTGTCTCAGCAATTTAAGGCAGCTGGGGATTGCGGTTGTCCAGTACAGTTCGACGTATGATTATATGCCGAATCCGGAATACAAGATGTCCAATGAAGACTGGGATGCTCAGTGGATGACGCAGATGGGGGTCTTCACCAACTATAATACAAAATTGTACGACTGTCCTGTTCGAGCCAGGGCTTCGGATTACAACAAGATCATTATTGCAGACAGAATTCGGAAACTCATGTCCGGAATCGGTTCCTACGGTATGAATCTGCACTGCTACAGTGCTCCGCCGATTTCGATCTGCTCCTGGTATCAGCTGACCGGTCATAAGAGTGGAAACTATGTATTTTTCAAGATGAATCAGATCAAGTCTCCGTCCAATTTTATTGAGCTCGGGGATTCTGTCAAGGCGACGACCAGTGTTTACGGCAGCCGCTCCCTGATGGCGTACAGCAGACCGAATGAACAGCCGTACAGCCGCTGGGGAGCTCTCAGCGATCGGCACGGTCAACTGGGAAATTTCAGCTTTGCCGATGGACATGCCGCAAGCCTCAGGCCATATCCTCTGGATTCTCAGCAGGGAAGTGCCTCTCAAAGGAAACGGCATCTGGAACTCAATGGATATTGATTGAAATAAAAACAGAGTGAAACAGGTTTTTTTATGAAAAGAAAGATGCTGATTGCATTGCTGGCATTCTGCGGAATCGCGCTTTCCGCCGGGATTCGGGACGGACTGATCTTTTATGCTCCGTTCGAGGATGGCACTGAACCGGAGATCGCCGGAGGAGCGAAAACCTCCAATAACGGACTGAAGGAAGTTCCGGGAAAAGTCGGGCGGGGAGTCTTGTCAAACGGTTCCGGAGTTCTCTATAACAATGTGGGCAATTTCAACGTTGCACGTGGAACTGTGGCGTTCTGGGTGAAACCGGAAGTCGATTTCAAGGATTTGAAGAAGTCTGCGATTCTCTTCCGCGCGGTGCATCTTGCCTTTGTCTATCAGCCTCATGGACGTGCGTTTTTCATGACCGGGAAAGTGGTTCCCAATGTCGGTTTCAAATGGGATTACAGCTTGGATTGCAACGGGTTGCGGAACTGGAAGGCGGGGGAATGGCATCATGTGGTGCTGAGCTGGGACAGCGGGATCGGCGTAAAATCGCTGACCATCGACGGTCGTCTGGTGAAAACCTCCCGGACCAGACATTTCCCTTCCGGAATCTCCGCAAACGCTCCTCTGGAATTCGGTGGCGGATTCAAAGGAGTCGTGGATGAAATTTACATTTATGATAACATGCGGGATGTCAACGACTTGAATACTCTTTACCGTTCTCCGGAGAAGAGCGCCTCGGTATTCCGGCAGGTTGATTCCGTTGTGCAGGCTCTTCCTGCTGGAACCGTCGCGGCGGTGAAGAAGGCGTCGCTGTATGCCTCGTTCGACAATGGCGGCGTTCCGGGGCTTGTGAACAGCGGCGCAAAAGGCTCGGAAAAAGGGATTCCCCTGGATGTGAAAGGTAAGATCGAACCGGGCGAGGGAACGGTTTTCTTCTTTTACCGTCCGGATGCGGATATGAAAGGAGAGAAAAAATCGTTTACTTTCTTCCGCGCCGGACATCTCGCTTTGACGTATCATCCGCAGAACCGGAAGCTGTTCTTCATGAGCGGAGGCTCTGAAAACGGAAAGTTCGCATGGGATTACGGATGTTATACGGAAATTCCCTCCAAATGGAAAGCCGGGGAGTGGCACGGGGTTGCCATGACCTGGAAGACGGTCGGAAACAAGCTGGAAAAACGGATCTGGCTGGATGGGAAACAGGTTTTTTCCTCCGCAACGTCCCGAAAACCCGAGCAGATTTACTGCAGGGAATTCGCTCTGATGCAGGGGACTGCCGGAACCATCGACGAGCTTTATCTCTGGAAAACCGCTCTTTCCGCGGAAGATATTCTTTTTCTGACCGCGCATCCGGAACTGGCGGCTGCCGCCGCGGGGCATCCTGCCGAGTCAGTAAGGAGTGAAGAGCCGCTCCTGCGCAGATTGCGGAGAGAGATCCGTGCCGCGGAACAGACGGAACCGCTTGCGTTTCACATTAAGACAGTCGCTCCGGAAAAGACGATTGTCGCTCCCGGAGAAAACTTCTCCGCCGAAATCAGCATGGAGAACCGGAGTCTGAAAGAATTCAACGGAGAGGTGTTGTTTACTCTGCGGGATATTGATCTCAATGATCTGGGCCGTAGAAAACAGTTGATTCGCCTGGCTCCCGGAGAGAAGAAGCGGCTGGTGCTGCCGTTCTCTGCGGCGAAGCGCGGCGCGTACCGCGTGGAAGCGGTCTGGAATTCGAATGGAAGGAAGATGCTGCGGGATGTCGCCTCCTTTGCCGTCTGGAACAGAAAGCAGGAACCGGATCCGGAGAGCTTTTTCGGCAATCATGTGAACGGCTGGTCCAACGGAGCGTATTTTGCGCAGGCGTATAAACTCGGACAGAACTGGATGCGCAATCACAACATGGTGCAGACCACATGGTGGTATCGGATGCGTCCCGATCCGGGACCCTACACCTACGGCAGTGATTTCCAGCTGAATGAACTGACGAAGCGCGGCATGTTTCTCCTCGGTCAGCTTTTCACGACTCCGTACTGGGCGGCGGTGGACAAAACCGCAAAAAAATCGACCGGCTACAATGCGGGCTGGACGCCGCGTCTTGATCTCTTTGCCGAATATGTGAAGGATGCGGTCAAAGTAAGCGCCCAGCCAGCTCCATGGTGATGGTGGATCGAGGGGAGATTTTTTCGAAAGGGGAAATGGCCACAAAATGAATGCCGTCGGGCTATGATGACCGCCCGACGGCATTTCCCTCTTCATA
>CALXMJ010000180.1 GCA_944389445.1 uncultured Victivallales bacterium
AAAGACAGCATTTTTGCTCTTTTCCATCCGCGGAAAGAACTGACTCCCGATGCTCGCCAGTACACGGCAATCAGCGCATGGGCTTGGGGATATTCCCGTCTGCTCGAACTTGCCATGACTGATGCCAGAATTGATGAACGCTGCATCTGGGCGCACGGACACTCCCGCCTCGGCAAAACGGCTCTCTGGTGCGCAGCCAACGATCCGCGCTTCGCCGGAACAGTCAGCAACGATTCCGGCTGCTGCGGAGCAGCTCTCTTCCGCGATAAAATCGGAGAACAGATTGATTTCATGGTGAAAAATCTCTCCTGGTGGTCCCCGAAAGCCCTGGATGAATATGCCAAAAGGGAAGACGCTCTTCCTTTCGATCAACACTGGCTCGCCGCTCTGATCGCACCTCGCCCTCTGCTCATCGCCAGCGCAACGGAAGATACCTGGGCGGATCCGTTCAATGAGTACCGCTGTGCCAGAGCGGTCGGAGAGGTCTATCGGCTGTTCGGAGCAAACGGCATCGGGTCCGCACATTTTCCCGCACCGGAACAGCCGATCTTCGGCGACAGGGTCGGCTATTATCTCCGTACCGGAAAACACGATGTGACCGCAACCGACTGGAAATTCGTACTTGAATTCATCCGCCGTTCCCGCTGATCGTTTTTTTGAAAAATGGATGAGATGCGAGAGGAGAAAACCGCTCTTCAAAGCGGTTCTTCCCCCCTCGCGCTCCCCTCTTTCCCTAAACTTTTGACGCCTTTGCGTTTCCCGCAAAGGCTCCCACTTCGTTTATGCGATTCCCTGCTTTCGAGAAAAATACAAAGGGCGGAAAAATGCGCATGCATTTTTCTCGGGTCAAGGACTGTGTCCTTGTCGCGGTCCAGCGGCGAGACGCTGGCCGAGCTTCGCTCGGAACTCACCAAAACGATCACAGAAAAAATCCGGTTCTGCTGTTGAAAAACAGAACCGGATCACTGAACGGAATGGATTCATTCAGGAAAGTTTTTATTTTTATACTTATCCCTTGATTGCTCCTGCGGAAAGTCCGCGCACAAAGAGCTTCATGCAGAAGAGGAACATCACCACCAGAGGAATGGAAGCGATGGTATATCCTGCCATCAGCTGTCCCCACTGCTTAGTGTATTCGCCATCGAGATAAAGCAGGGCGACGGAGATCACCTGCAGATTGTCGTCACGGAGATAAAGAAGCGGACTGATGAAGTTGTTCCACTGTCCGATGATCGACAGGATCGCAAGCGTACCGATAATCGGCATTGACATCGGTACGACGATATGCCAGATCTGCTGCAGAATGCTTCCGCCGTCGATTTCGATTGCATCGAAAAGATCCTGGGGGATGTCCTCAATAAAGTTCCGCAGAACATAGATGTTGAAAGCCTGTCCTCCTGCGATCGCAGGAATGATCAGCGCCCAGTGAGAGTTGTAGAGTCCGAGCGAAGAGATCAGCTTGAACATCGGCACCATGTTTGCCACACCCGGATACATCATCAGGATCGTGAAGACAAGAAAGAGGAATTTCGATCCCGGCATTTTGAAGCGGGCGAAGAAGTAGGCGCCGATCACCGCGAAAATCAGTGTAAACGCCACACTGGTCATCGCAACGAATGCCGTATTGAAGATTTTTCCGCCGATATAGTTCCAGCCGTATGCATAATTTTCCCAGTGGAACGGCAGCGACGGCAGCCACGGATTGTTGAAGAACTGCTCGTTGTCTTTCAACGAAATGTTCAGCATCAGGTAAAAGGGTATAAACGCGAACAGCAGAATCACACAGATAAACAGATGCTTGAAAAATTCCGCCGTCCTGGATCTGACTTTTCTAGCCATAATGAAACGTCCTTCTTATTTATCGACTTTAACGAATTTATTGTTCACGAAGGTCAGTGCCAGAGTCACCACGAAGATGACGAATCCAATGGCACAGCCATATCCGAACAGGCCCTCGGCAAACGCATCGCGGAAAATCCGGAGACCGGGAACCGTCGCAATGCCGTTCGGACCACCATTGATGCCGACAAACAGATAAATGTGTTCCCACGCCTGAAGTGTTCCGATGGTCATCAGAACCAGATTGATACGGATCTGCGTCATAATCAGCGGGAGCTCGATTTTGAAGAAAATCGTCAGAGGCCCGGCACCGTCGACTTCGGCTGCCTCGTAGACATCTTCCGGAATGCTCTGAAGTCCGGCAAGATAAATCAGGACGCCGAACGCGCCAACCCACGGGAACCCCATGAAAATCAGTGCAGGCAGAACCAGGCGCTCGTCCGAAAGCCACTGGATGCTGTCCGTTCCGGAAAGGAAGTTGCATGCCCGCAGAATCCCATTCAGAACCCCGTTGTTCGGCTCATAAAAATATTTCCAGATCAGAATTCCCACCATCGCAGGGATAATCATCGGGATCACAAACAGGACTCGATAGACGTAGCCGGCACGGTCGTTGATCACATGATGCAGAATCACTGCCGTGATAATCGGCAGGACCATCTTCACCACATTCGCGATCACAAAGATCAGGACCACTCCGAACGAATTCAGGAGCGTCGTATCGTTCAGAACCCGGATGATGTTTCCAAGCCCGATGAACTCTTCCACCGTATCGCCGTTCCAGCGGTAGAAAATATGCACGAATCCGTTATAGATCGGATAATACGAAAACAGCAGAACCAGCAGCAGAGGAACCGCAATCAGCAGGTACACCGGCCAGTAATAACGCAGTTTTTTGACAGATACATCAACAGCCATTTTATTTTATCTCCTCCAGTTTTTTCAGATTCGATGGAACTTCGAGGAGGTCATCCAGCATCTTCACGCGGCCGACCATGCCCTCCATTGTCAGGCGGATCCTGTTCTCATACGTTTTTTTATCCATCAGGGCACCGATGGTGAATGCGGTGCGGATGCCGTCATTGTTCCAATGAGTCCGTTTTTCCGTAATAATTGTCTCGTCAATTTCCCGAATGGCGTCAGGGGTCCGGCTGACAATCGTATTCCAGAAAATCTGTTTGGGATTTTCCGGCTGTTCGATGATCATGCTCTCCAGCGTCAGGATATTGTCCTTCATGGTTTTGCTTCCGATGGAGTTGATCGTTGTGATGTTGCTGTATCCGGAACCTTCATACGGACGGCATTTCTGGAGCAGACCCACCTGTTCCTTTTTTTCAGCCGGAGAGAGGTTCTTGACACTGTTGTTTCTGCAATGGCACATCTTTCCGATTTCATCATTGAACGCCTCGGCATAATCCACCTTTTTCAAGGGGGAGAGCCACTTGGAATGGCGAATCATCGTCAGCTGACTGATCCGGTAGGAGGTGATGAAGTGGAGGAAGTCAAGCGCCAGTTCGGGATGTTTCGTGGACTTCGGAATGCCGAAGAGACCTCCGAGTCCGCCGCCGACCTCCGTCATGCGCCCGAGATAGTTGTATTTCGCCCCTTCCCGGATTCCCGGAACGGAGATCATGCCCGGCTTTTTGCCAATGGAGGGAATCGGAATGACATCCACTTCAAAATTGGAGTTGTTGACCATCGAAAACGCATTCCAGGTACCGTCGATAAAGAATGCCACGTTTCCGGAATTGAACAGGAATTTTGTCTGTTCAAGGTCGATTGCGGAAAAGCCTTTTGCAAAATAGCGTCCGATCGCCGTTGTGATTTCCACCGGCTGCAGGAAGCGGTCGAGATCGACCCGGGGATCCTTGTCGGCGATCCGCTGATAAATCTCGTAGTTGCTTGTGCCGTATCCGTAATCGGAAATCGAATCGTTGTAACTGGCGTTGATCTGATCGTTGTAGTGGTTTAGAATCTGACCGATGGTTCCCTTGTCAAAGCCGCGGACGCCGATCGGAATCAGAGGCCGGTTCACCTTCTGCCCGTATTCCTGAATCTTCCTGCAGGCGTCGAGCCACTCCTGGAGCGTTTCCGGCATTCTCCGGTGTCCCATGGCTTTTTCGTAGAGGTCCACGTTGACATACATCCGGGTGGTCATGACGAAGGTGGAGACGCCGAAATATTCCGAATACTGCTGGCTGAGAGCCGTGATCATATCATCGGCAAAGGTGTCACGCCAGGGCATTCCCTCCAGCGGAGTTCCCTTGTTGTAGGGGTTCGGATCGCCGAGATACTGGGAAAGCGGCGTAAAGTACTGATTGCGGATATCATCGTTGCCGGACAGTTCAATCACATCGGCGCAGTCACCGCCGATCAGCTGGGTCAGGAACCACTGCGCGTATCCGCGGACAGGCACCGTTGTCTGAACAACCTTGACTTTGATCCCCTGTTCCGCCTTGATCCGCTCGTATTCCTTGATGGCATCCTCATAGCCCTCACGGAAACCGTCCTCCAGCTGCCAGTGAGCAAACGTGATGCGTTTTTCACGGCCCAGAATTCCGGTCCCGACAGCCCCGCTGTTGACCACCATGATAATGGAAACAATATAAAACACGCCGAGGAGAATGAGACCAAGACGGTTCATGACATATTGGAATCTGCTTTCTTCCATCGTTACTTCACCCCATGCTCTTTCATATACCGCCTGATGATTCTTGAGTTTCTGGCCAGAGGATATTTCTGAATAAACTCACGGTAATACTTCTCTGCGCTTTTGAAGTCGTTGAGCTTTTTGTCATAAAGGAATCCGATGCGGAAGAGAGTCGCCTGACGAACCGAAGGATGCGAAATCCCGAAACGGTAGGCATCCTCCAGATAGGAAATGGCCAGCTTGAAATTCTTTTCCTTTTTGATGGACTCATTCGCGGCATAAAGATACAGCGGAACAAGATCCCGTTTATCGCCTTGGAATTTCTGTCCGAACCGGGAAATATCCTCCAGTTCCGGACGCATGTAGAACAGAGCGATGCAGGCATCGGAAGAATTCGGGCTTTCCTCAATGATTTGTTTGTAAATTTCCGTATAATTGACCTTATCGGCAGCGGTTCCGTAAATATCCTGCCGATCCTGCATCAGTTGAGCGCATCTGGCATAACTGAGAGCGGCAATGCGGCGAAGTCTTGCCGGATTGGCCTTGTCCTTCATATAATCGCCGAGTTCATGGAGACCTTCGATCGCCATTCTTTCCGGATAGGATTTATCATACACTTTCGTCAGAGAAAGAATGAGCTTCGCCTCCGGGTCGTTTTTCCCTCTGGCCTTTGCCAAAGTTCTTGCCTGGGGGTAATTGTTGATGGCATACGCCTCAAACATGTCGTTCCCATACGCAAGAAGCGCAGATGCCGTCAAAGCAATGCATCCGATCTGTTTCAACATTGTTGAACTACTCCCTGTGATGTTTCTTGAAAATTAAGACATTTTTTTCAAATCCGGTCCTCTCCTGATGAATGTTCCGCACAGGCCATCTCTCTTCCCGGGCAGAATAAACCGGATGCTAAATAAAATCTGTTAATATTATAACTTATTTTTCAGGATTTCAAGTCAAAACAAAACTTTTTTCCGACTTTCTCAAACGGGTCTGAACGGAACACGGCATCAAATGAGTTCAGAAAAAAGGGTTCCTCCTCCGACATCCGGAACGGGGTCAGGATCCGGAACGCACTCTTCTGCGGTAGTGCTGCGGCGTTTCGCCGGTCCTTTTTCGGAACGCACGGATAAAATAGATCGGATTGCAGAAACTGAGTTCCTCGGCGATCCTGGAAATGGAATGATCCGTATTGTCCAGCAGGAACTTCGCCTGCCGGATCCGCAGGGTAAGAAGAAACTGGGCTGGCGACTGCGAATAGAACTTCCTCCAGTAGAAATAGAAGGAACGTCTGGACATTCCGACAGAGGCAATCACATTGGAAAGATTGTTTTTTTCGGTGCAGTGCGAATGAAGATACGATGCCGCTTCCCGGATCTTCCGTTCATTAAAGTCCGGTTCCCGGGCCATGCTTTCCCGGAACAGAAAAAGTTCCAGCAGAATCCGCCAGAAAATGGCGTCAATCCGTTCCGGAACGCCCGCAACATGCAGAGAGGACGCATAGGAATCCGCCTCCCCGAACAAGCGCTGAAGAGTTTCCGTATAGACAATCGGCCAGATCGGACAGGAAAAATCCATTCCGCACCGTTCGAGAACCATTCTGCATTCTGCCGGATAATGAAAGAAACGAACCATCCGGTCTCCCGTGGAGCAGAAACTGTGAAGAAGATCCGGGGTCTTTAAAATCACATGAGGAAACGGCGTAACGCACGTTTTCCCGTTGATGCGGTCGACTGCGGACTCGCTCTCATCCCCCAGCCGGATGCAAATCTCCAGGTCGGAAATCTTATGGCTGGTCCCCTTTCCGTAAAAAAGACCGTAACTGGAAACCGGAAGCTCCGTGCGGTAGTGCCGGATTTTTTCCGGAATGACATGTTCCTGCAGCATCCTGGTTCTCCCTTCCGTTCTTTCCTGTCATAGTTCCGGAAATCCGGAAAAGCAAATGATTCTGCACAAAAAGTTTATTTTTATGCACCTTTTGGACTTGTCCGGTTCCGGAAAAACTGCTATAATTAATCACAAAACAGGAATCAACGGGAGAAGATTCATGCGAAAGGAAAAGTTCGGAAATAAAGTTTATTTTTCACTGATTGAATTGCTGATTGTGATTGCAATCATTGCCATTCTTGCAGGCCTGCTTCTGCCGGCCCTGAACAGTGTGCGGGAAAAGGCAAGACAGATTTCCTGCGCCTCCAATCACAAACAGTTCGGGCTTGCGCTGGTCCAGTACGCGGGCGACAACGAGGACTATCAGCCGTGTCTCTCAAATCAGCTGGATTCCGCGATCAAGATGCGTCCGAATTTCATCTCCAAACTGTATCCGTACCTTGCATCGGGGGAATTTCCGAAGACCGGACGTCTTCCGGCATTTCACTACTGTCCGACGGCGGAAAACAGCACCTGCTGGTGGGGCGCTTCGGTCGCCGGACGCGGCCTTTCAACCAGCCCCCTGACCTCCTACGCATGGAATGCGTTCGCCGGAAAGGAGGAGACTCCGAGCACCTATGCCCCGAGACGACTTGCCAAATGCAAGCTGCCCTCCGGCATCGCCATCATGCGAGACTTCAACTATTCCCTGAATTCGCTCTGTTATGAATTCAGTTCTCAGGAAAGCACCTATCCGGAAATGAACATCTCCAACTCGACGAATCTGAACGCCTATACAGGGTACCGGCATTCGCTCCGGGACAATCTTCTGGCGGTGGACGGTCATGTTTTTTTCGAATCCTTCGGATGCAACTCCTACGACAGTTACCTCATCATCTGGCGTTTTGGTGTGATCGGGAGCGGGGAGAACCGGATTTATCCGTATTGGCCGCAGTAAATACAGGGAACGTATCATGAAATCGTGTTTCATTTCGGGATTGCTACTGACAGGCATGCTGTTTTCTCTTTCCGGAGCGCCCATTCTCCGGAACGCGAGTTTCGAACTGGGATCGGAAGACTGGAAGCTGGTCCGTTTTGCACGAAAGGAGTCCCCCTTTCGCGGAGCCGTTCCCGACCGGGACACCAGGGTCCATGGACGCCTGAGCCTCCGGATCGACAATCCCGATGCGGACAGTCTTGAACTCACCTCCAGACTGGTGTTTCTCCGGAAAGGCCGCACTTACACATTCTCCTGGTATGCCAGGAGCGACCGGCCTCTGCCCCTCCGCGGCGCGATGATCTCGCAGTGCGACAGCCGCTGGTATGTGGAGGCATCGCATGTGACGGTCACTCCCGTCTGGAAACGGTACCACTGCACCTTCCAAGTTCAGGAGGATTCCGATTATCTTCCCCGTTTCAGCTGGGGAAACCCGGGAGGAAAACCGAATTCCGCAACGCTGTGGCTCGACGCGGTCCAACTGGAGGAAAGCGATCACCCGACACCCTTTCACTGGGACACGGAATGGGAAGCGGCGGCAACCCTGAGCAGTCGTCTTTCGATGGAAAAAGAGCCGCTGACACTGACCGTGAAAGCAGTCAACTACACACAGGAACCGAAAGATCTGCCGCTGCATTTCACTCTGGAAGACACGGTTTTTCCGGAACATTCGAGTTCTCTGCCGGAAATACTTCTGTCTGTCCCGGCCAATTCCGTCCTGGAACGTTCCGTTCCCATCAGGCCGACGCGCTTCGGGCACATGAGACTCCGGGAAAAAAACGGTCACTGTACAACTCTTCCGTTCGCAGTGATTCCCCGTGCGGAGACGCGGCAGTATTCGCTTCAAACAACCCATCACACAGGACTTGAATATGATTTTTCCTGCCGTCCGCACGAACAGACGAAGCTGCTTCACAGTATCTGTCTTCCGGGCGGCGGCGTGGAGGAGGATCTGGCCTTTTACCGGAGCGCCGGAATTTCTCTTCTCCGGGTCGGCAATCTCGGAACGGCATTCACCTGGAAAAACATGGAGAAAAGTCCGGGAGTCTTTGACTGGACGGAAATCGATCATCAGATTTCTCTTGCGGAAAAACACGGATTCCGTCTGATGGCCGTGTTCGGGAACATGCTCTATCTGCGGGACCGCGGAGACAGGAAACGGAGCTGGTCGCGTCTTCCGGACTTCATCATCCGGAACGGGAAGCGGTACAGGAATCCGAAACAGCATCGCTGGGATGGTGTTCTGCCTTCGCATCCGGAATGGAGGAGATATGCTTCCGCCTTTGCCGCCCACTGCAAAGGCCGGATCGCCGCGTATGAAATCACCAATGAACCGAATATTGTCATCCCGGCGGAGGCATACGTGGAATATGTCAAACTGGCAGCGGAGGAGATCCGGAAAGCGGATCCGGAAGCGCTGGTCATCGGAGGCTGTCTGACGGCGGATTACGATGGAAAACTCGGTCATTATCTGTCTCTGCTGAACCGTTCCGGAGCGCTTGCGATGTGTGATGCGCTGAGTTTTCATCCCTATTCCTCGCGTCTTGACACAAGCAGGACCAGCGCGGCATCGAACATTCATTTCCTGCGGGAAAAGATCGGCGGCAAAACGCTCTGGAACAGTGAGCTCTATTACCTGTGGGACCCGCCGGAAGCGAAGGATTTCAGCAGGGAAGTGATTCTGTTCCCGGGGATGCGTCCGCATCATCTGTTCCGGCGTTTTTCCATCGACTTCGGAGAGGGTGTGATGCAGAGCATTCCGCTCTCCGTCAACCATCTTCTGGATTCGGATGGAGAACGGAAAAACTGGAAAGGCTCTCCGGTTTTTCTCACGGACGAACGGATCCCGAATGCGATGTATGCCGCCTATGCTTCCGCATCCGCGCTGTACACGGGAAGCCGGGAGGGAAAAAAAGTGAAAACGCCGTCCGGAGTCACATGCTATCGTTTCCGGCACCGGGATGGCGGACATTTCGCGGTCTGCTGGAAAAAATTTCCGGAGGAAACAGCAGATGCGCATCTTCCGGCCGGTCTCGAAGTCCGGGATCTGTTCGGGAACCGGATCATTCACCGCGGCAAAGTGCCACTTTCAGAAAACCCGGTTGTTCTGGATCTTCCGGAGAACGGTTCATTTCCGGTCCGATTCGAGTTGCAGAAGCCATAAAAAAAGCGGTCCTTTTCGCGGACCGCTTTTCCATTTTCCGAAAGCTGCTTACTTTTTCTCCACGACAAACTTCTGTGCGTTCTTCGGCACGAATCCGTGCGTGGAGCCCTGCACCCAGTTGATCTTCTTCCGAGGAGAAGCAATATTATTGTAAAGGACTGCGAGTCCGGAGGGCGGGCAGACATAATCACCGAGTCCCGCGCGCGAAATCACGATCGGGCACTTGATGCGCTTCGCATGGAAGACGCAATCGTAATAATTGAGAGCGGGCACATACCCGGGCCTCCAGCCGTTGAGCCGGCCTTTTGTCGGTCCGGCGAAATCACAGCACCATGTGATGGAAGAGTCGGCATGGGAGACATCCGGATCAAGCGCGGCCGCCCAGATGGTCTGAAGTCCGCCCTGGCTTCCGCCGGAAACGACCAGATCTTTGCCGTTCCATTGTGGCAGAGCCTTCAGGAACTGAAGCGAACGCATAACACGCAGAGCCATTCCGTTGAAATACGCTTTTTCCGGATCGGAATTCTGCTTTGCGTCAAATGCATAAATCTGTCCGTTCGATTTGATCTTCGCGAAGAAATCGTCATAATACGCCTTGTCTTTTCCGAGATCGCAGCCGTGAGCGTTCACATGGAAGCGAATCTGACCGCGCGGACCATCCTGGGGAGGCCTCGGAATCGGCGTGCCGTATCCCTGATAGGATGCGAAAGCACCGAGGGACTTATCCTTGGCGCCGACCGGAATAGTGAGATATCCGGTAACCGGACGCGGACCGGCACAGTCTACCGTGACCGCATAGATATCCACATTCTTCGTGGATCCGACCTTGTCCATTTTATATTTGACGGGAACCGCGGCAAGTTTTGCTTTCTGTTTTGCCCAGAACGCATCGAAATCCGCTGGTTCCTCCGCTGCCGGCTGCAATTTTTCCGGCTGGACTCCGGCACCGCCTTCAAAACTGATGTTTTCAAGCTGTTTGCGCCAGTTTCTCTTCTGCACAGCGCGTCCCTTGTGGTCCGTCAGATACGCCTGAATGCGGACAAATCCGGGCTTGTCCAGACTCGTGGTAATGACAACGGGCTTCCCGACGGCGACCTGTTCCCGGCCGGCAGCCCGTTTTCCATCATCTCCGGTACGGGTCCAGTTGACATAATAAGGTTTGGATGGAACATCCTGCTTCCCGAAATCAATATTGACAAGGAATTTCATCGACTCGCCCGGAGCATAGAACGCTTTTTCGGATGTGGCGTTGCAGGAGACCTTCTCTCCATCCAGCTTGACGACCTTGTTGATTTTCAGATTTTCAAACTTCCCGACCACATAAAGTTCTGCGCTCTTGTAATTCTTCCCGGAAGAAGAGAAGGTCCAGTCCGGCTGTCCCCCCTTTGCGGGATTGTTGCCGATTCCCAGATCGCATTCATTGCTGGCTTTCAGCTTGTTGAACGCGAATACGGTCTGCTTCTGAAGATAGTTGTGAACCTGCATGGAACCGTAACCATCCACGGGCTGGGTTGCAGTGTCTCCGAAATCGAAAGCGCCGGTTGCACCGGGAATCTCTTTGCTGTTGTTCCCAGCGTAATTATTGGGCCAGAATTCGATGTTTCCCTTTTCAAATTTACCGGTTTTGACATTCGGAGAATTGCTGAACACTTCCATATTGTTGACATAAGTCTGAACCACGCCGGAACCGGTATTCGGAACCCCGACCTGATTCAAATCCTGAGAAAAAGGATCCATGGAAACAAATGTCCAGGTCATCTTTCCCTGCTTGTCGGTCAATTTCAGAAGATAGCCGATCCGTTTCAGCGTTCCGGAATAGGAGTCCCCGTTGTCGACCTGATATCCATTCCTGAGATACTCCAGAGGATTCAGTTTGTAAATGACTTCATACCCTTTTGCCTCCGGAACAAGCTGTGTCAGTTCCGGGACTTCGGCGGACAGCGAGGATACTGTCAGCGCCGCAGCCGCCGCCATAGACCATCTTAGCATTTTCATCTCATCTCCTTCTATGTTGTTGCTACTGTCAAGGACGAACAATAAGTTAAAAATATAACTGTTTTTTTGAGAATCAAGTTTAAATGGAAAGAAAAAACGATGCAATGCATCCGGACAGGGGAGAACATCTTCTCTTTTCCGCAACTGTTCCATCGTAAAACAAGGTGGAATCCTGATCCTTTTCCGCAGAGGAAGGAAAAGAGTGAATTTTTTGAATCAGGTCTTGAAAAACAGCGGATTGAAACTATCGTTATCAAAATTTCCATACGCAATAAAAAAAGGGAACAAAAATGCTGACTCGTGCTATTGAAAACGGCTTGAAACTTCATGCGGAAGCATTCGCAAACGGAATTCTGCATCTTCAGGCGGAAGGCCTCGACGGCCTCCAGCACTCTCTGCTGAACCGCTATGGATTCATCAACCAGCTGGAACCGGATTCGGGCGCTGTCGCCGAAAACGACACTCTGACGACCTCCGGCGGAGTCACCCTGAACATCAGTCAGGATGGTTCGTTCAAACTCAGTAAAAACGGCGTCCTGCTGGCGGAATCCCTCGCATCCGGCTGTGCGGCATCGGCTCCGACGGTCTTCCGGAATCAGGGCTTCCGTCTAGAGATGAAACTCCGGGAAAAGGAAAAACTGATCGGATTCGGCGATCAGGTCAGAACGCGTCTGCTTCTGAACGGGCAGCACGATCAGCTCTATCTGAAATATCCGGTCAAACACGTTCCCGTTCCTTTCTATATGAGCAGCAGAGGCTACGGCATCTTTTTCAACACAACCCGCAAACTTGTTTTCGACGTGGCGCACTCCTCCCCGGATACGGCCCGCTTCGCTGTGGAAAAGGAATTCCTGGACCTCTATCTCTTCACCGGCAACAATTATGATGAGATGATTGATCTTTACACTCAGCTGACAGGACGGCCGGGTCTGCCCCCGATGAAAAGTTTCGGCCTCTGGCTGCTCTATCACACACGGGCAACCGGACATGACATCATCATGATCGCAGATGCCATGCGGCAGAAACAAATTCCCTGCGACAATCTCAGCCTAGAACCGAACTGGATGCAGACCTATTACGACTGCTCTGCGGATAAGGAATGGAATGCGGAGCGATTCCGCGGCTGCGAGGACGGCTCCTCCTATCGCGGCGGCCCCGCCAGCATGATTAAAGCGCTCAACCGGATGGGATATGAACTGGGACTCTGGCTCTGTACCCGCTGGGACTTCACCTTCGAAGAGGAACGTCAGCTCGGCAGCGGAAAAAACGAACCGGAACAGGAAAACCTGATCCTCGACGGGATTGAGCTGACACACGACGACACGAACGTCGGCCATTCCCCCATCTATATGGATACCAATACGATCCGCGAACAGGCTTGGTTTGAGCATCTCAAGAAATTTGTCGATGACGGCGCCCGCTTCTTCAAGCTGGATCCGGCATGGCTGATCAACGAATTTCCAGACCGTCTCTATGGAAACGGCAAAACCGACGAGGAAATGCATAATCTGGCATTTCTTCTTGCCTCCAAACAGATGAACCAGGGCTATGAGGCTTTCACGGGCAGACGTTATTACGGCATCTCCGTCGCCGGCTGGGCAGGCCTCCAGCGCTATCCCGGCACCTGGGCGGGCGATACCGGCGGCGGACTCCAATCCATGACAGGACTCCTGCAGGATGCCATCGTAGGACACTCCTACACGACCTGTGATATGAACATCGAATCCATTCAAGGCATCCATATGGGATTTCTTCTTCCATGGGCTCTGCTGAACAGCTGGGCAGGATTCAAATATCCGGGCTTTCTCGGGGAATCGCTCAATGAAGCAGTGCGTTTCTACTCGGAGCTGCGCATGAAACTGATTCCCTATTATTACTCTCTCGCCTACCGTTCCTCGCAGACGGGACGCGCGATTCTCCGTCCTCTCTGCCTTGAATATCCGGATCAGGACTGGACCTATGAGGAAAAAAACCTCTTCCTCATCGGCGATTTCATCCTGACGGATGTTTACAGCGAAGAGACTCTCCATCTTCCGGACGGCAAATGGTTCGATTTCTGGTCCGGAACCATATTCGAAGGCGACGGCACCTCCCGCCGGATTGCCATCCCGGAAAACAGAGGCGGACATTTCCTTCTCCGCGAAGGAGCCCTGATCCCGACCCAGCCGCTGCGGCAGTTCATCGACGCAAAAGCAATCCGTCAGATCAACTGGATTGTTTATCCCGGCAGTCAGGAAAGCTCCTTCACCCTCTATCTGGATGACGGAGACACCATTGCGAACCGGACCGGTCAATATGGAGCGGTCACGCTCCGCCACGTCCCGGGAGAAGGGTTCTTCTGGAGCGATATTTCCGGAAATGCTCCGGATTATGTGGCATCACTGACTCATAATTTTATTCTTCCAAACGGAGAAAAACTGAATCCGGAACCGTTGAAAACGGGAATGCCGTTTCACACTACGGCAACTTTGTAATCCAAAAAATCTCTCCATTTCCGGTCTGCGGACGGAAGACTCCTGAAGGAGTTTCTGTCTGCAGAATGTTTTTATGCGACAGGAACCATGACACGGAAAATCCGTGTCGGCGGATTTCCATATCCGGAGTTCATCCGTATTTCTGAAGAGGAAACGTTATATTACCCTGCTTCCCCGGGTATTCGTTTCCATTTTCCCGGATCGGTTTTTTCTGCTGATGATTGGAAAGACTGTAAATTTTTCCATTTGACATTTCATTTTCAGGCGCTACAGTATCAGTGAGTCCGGATGATTTGTCCCTTGAGCTTACATCTCCAGGCGCGTTCGCATGGTCAAGGGCGTTTGCGATGTTCCAATGAACTTCTTTTCCTCTGAAAAACCCTTCGGAAAATTTTCTTGGCTGGAAACTGACTGGTCCCAGTTTTCCCTCTTTTTCTATTTCCAAAGTTACCGCGAGGAATCCGTCAGCCTTTTTGATCTCGGAGTATTTTTCCCGAAGAGGAATTTATTTTCTTTTTCCCGAATCCAGAAATCGGCGTCGGTGATTACGTCTTTGAAAGAAGGAAAGGTTACATACTATATTACATACTTTCGGGGCATAAAAAAGCGCCTCGAAAGAGACGCCTGAGTTCAAAAATGGAGGCGTGAGTGGGAGTTGAACCCACCGGAACCGGTTTTGCAGACCGTTGCCTTAGCCGCTCGACCATCACGCCATTTCAATTTGGTAAGGCATAATGTACAGCAACATTTCAAAAAAGCAAATGCTCTCTCAAAAAAAATGCAGGAAATTGACTCCCGGCTTCCCGGGAAAAGACAAAACGATCAGGAAGAATTCGCACAGACAACTCATACCGTAAACCGGAACTGTCATGCCATATTCCGGAACATGGCAAATCCGGCCTGCCGCGGAAGTGCGACCTCCAGATGTCCTCCGTCAAGGTTCGTGCACCGCCCCTCCCCGGCAATCAGTTTCCAGTCGCCGGCAGGAATCTCCAGATCCATGGAAGAATACCGGCATGCTTTCTCCCGGTAGACAATCAGGAAACCGGAAGTGGAATAAAAACCGGTCATATCCTTCCCCGAGGGTTCTTCGCCAATCGGATGGATATCACCTGCGAACAGTTTTTTCTGCACCTCACGGTGAATCTCCATCATTTCCCGGACCTCCGCGCGCTCTTCCGGAGTCGTCAGCGACGGTGCAAACCAGAGAAGCGGATTTGCAAACATTGCCACCGCCATCCAGTATTTCCACGGATAAGCATCGGGGGAGCCTTCTTTTTTCGTCCGATAGAATTCCCGATTGATGTCGCCGATATACGGAATCTCAATCTGGAGCATCTGCGGCCGCATATACTTTGCGAGTTTCCATAAAGCACGGAGCGTTTTTTCCGGATGATAACCGCATCCCCACAGATGGCAGACATACCGGTTCTCCAGGAAAATATTTCCGTATTCGAGCATCCGGAAATAACCGGGACGCTGCCCGGCGGTCGTATCCAGATTGAAAAAGATTTCGCCACCCGACTCCTCCCGGGCAGTCCGGAGAAGCGTTTCCAGATTCCGTTCCGCCTCCGAGGTCCGGATCAGAACACCGTCAATCTTGAAGATGTTGAATCCGTATTCACGATGATAGTTCAGAAGCATGTCACAGAAAGAACGCCAGTCCCGGTACTCCGCATTGGAACTCGGAGCCACCCAGAGAGAAGGTTCGACTCCTGCTTCCCTTGCACATTCCACCAGTTTCCGGAAGGAACCGCCGAGCCGTTCCCGCGATACCTCCCAGAACGAAGGCTGCATATGACGGTTCCGGTTAATCATCTCGCTGAGACTGCCCCCCTCCTGCCAGGAATCGT
>CALXMJ010000181.1 GCA_944389445.1 uncultured Victivallales bacterium
CACAGCGGAGGGAGCCGTTTTGATCTGAGAAGACTCCGTGCTTTTTTTGGTTCCGGTATTTTCCGCGGACTCCTCTTTTGCCTCTTTCTTTTTCTCAACCACCGGCTGGGCATCCTTGAAAGATTCCGTATCTTCCGGCTTCAGCAATTTGATAAAAAGTTTGAAATCCTTGCAGTCCTTGTTCGGAGCGGCGGATGTAAAACCGATCTCCTCGTCGTACTGAACTTCGACCGTAAACCATTTCGGCGAAGTGTTTTCCGGGATTTCGACCCCTTTGCTGTTGTACCAGGCAAAGCGGTAGGCAAGAGTCAGATTCTTGTAGGCGCCGAAAACCCATTCACAGAAGGTGCTTGTGCGGACTCTTCCGCGGATGGCAATGTTGGCAACGCCGGTCTCGGAGAGCCAGCGGCGGACATATTCCACCCGGATGTTGTTCTCAAGCTGATTGTCAAGAATGACATTTTTCAGCTCATCCGCATGTCCGGCGACATCGGGAGCCGGCGTGAAATTGTCCTCCGAAGCACAGCCCGAAAAGAGCAGAGGGAGCGCCGAAAAAAAAAAAAAAAAAAGTTTGTTCCATGTTTTCATAAATAGTTCCTTTCCCTGGTTATTTCAATGAGAAGAAAAGTTCGGAATCAACGATCTTCAAGTCGGCGCAGCCGGAGAGTTTTTCAATGGCGGAATCGGTATCGTCGAACCGGAAGATCAGTACGGCTCTGTTGTGCACTCCGAAGACCGAGGCATACATATATTCCACATTCAGCCCCTGGCGCTCCAGCGCTTCGAGCACACGGGAGAGCCCGCCCGGCGTGTTCTCCACCTCCAGAGCGACCACTTCATTCACGCTGACCGCGAATTTCTTTGCCTTCAGCACATCATACGCCTGCTGCCAGTTTTTGGAAATGATCCTGAGAATGCCGAAATCCTTGGTATCAGCAAGCGTCAGGGTCGTAATGTTGATTCCGGCGTCAGCCAGAACCTTGCACGGATAGCCTACGGAGCCCGGCTTGTTTTCCACAAAAACAGAAATCTGCTTCAACTTCATTTCAGATTCTCCTTTCAGTTATTGGTTATTCGGATTCATGCGATTATCAAACACCCGCTTGGCTTTTCCTTCGCTGCGCGGAATTGTGTTCGGCGGAACCATTTTGATTACGGCGTGAATACCGAGAATGCGTTCCACGGAATGGGAGAACTTCGCCTGAAGTTCTTCCAGGGTCTTGATCTTGTCGAATTCGCCGGAAATCTCGACTTCAATGGTCATGTTGTCAAGTCCGTCCGGACGGCGTGTCAGGATGATCCGGTAATGCGGCATGGAGCCTTCGACCGCCAGAAGCGCGGATTCCACCTGCGACGGGAACACGTTCACGCCGCGGATGATGAACATATCGTCGCTGCGGCGGGAAATCCGGGCGATCTTCCGGATGGTCCTGCCGCACGCGCAAGGCTCGCTGATGATATGCGTGATGTCGCGCGTACGATAACGGATCATCGGCATGGCGAACTTGGAGATCGTCGTAAAAACAAGTTCTCCCTCTTCTCCGTCCGGCAGGACCTCGCAGGTTTCCGGATCAATGATCTCCGGATAGAAATGATCCTCGAAAATGTGCAGTCCCTCATGACATTCACATTCGATGCCGACACCGGGTCCGCTCATTTCGGAAAGCCCGTAGATGTCGAATGCCTTGATTCCGGAAAGCGCTTCGATTCGTTTGCGCATCTCTTCGGTCCACGGTTCCGCGCCGAACAAGCCGACCCGGATCGGAAAATCCCGGACATCCAGTCCCATCTGAAGCGCTTTTTCGCAAAGATGGATGAAGTAAGTCGGTGTGCAGGTAATGCCCGTCACGCCGAAATCGCGCATCAGCATGACCTGCCGTTCCGTATTGCCTCCGGAGGTCGGAACCACGGTTGCACCGAGATTCTCAATCCCGTAATGTGCGCCGAGTCCGCCGGTGAAAAGACCGTATCCGTAGGAGTTCTGGATGATGTCGCCGGGACCCACGCCCGCCGCGACAAGAGAACGCATCATGCAGGAAACCCAGACATCAATATCCTCTTTGCTGTACCCGACGACGATCGGTTTGCCCGTCGTTCCGCTGGAAGCATGCAGACGGACCACTTCGCTCATATCCAGAGCAAAAAGACCGAACGGATAAGTGTCACGCAGATCCTTTTTCATCATGAACGGCAGAAGGGCGATATCCTCCAGCGTTTTGATGTGCGACGGTTTTACTCCGCGTTCATCCATCCGTTTGCGATAGATTGCCACATGCTCATATTCATGCGCCACGATTTTCTGAAGCCGCTGCAGCTGGATCTGCTTCAGCAAATCCCGGGGGATGTAATCCTGTGCGCTGACCGGATTGTAGTTTTTCATCATCTTGATTCACTCTCTCCCTGATTTATTTCACGCTGGAGGCGCCTTTCCGGAACGCTTCGATGTTGACATCCGCCAGTTCGCCCTTGAACGCCTTCCGGATCAATTCGAACCAGAGATTCTCGGAGAAACGGATGTGTGCATTCAATGCGCCCAGCATGGCGATGTTCAGACTGCGTCCGGGATCATAGTCGCCGAGAACGGACGGCGTCAGCAGGATACCGTTTTCCTTCAGCATGTCACGGCAGACCTCCACCTGATCTTCGGAAAGAACGACCAGATAGTCGGCTTCGCCGCGGGGCACCATCGGACTCCAGACTTTTGTTCCGAACCGGACATCGCTGCTGACGGATCCCCCGCGCTGGCTCATGCCGTGCAGTTCGCTTTTCTTGACATCATATCCGCTCTTGAACGCGGCCTCCGTCAGCATGTCGCTGGCGAGAATGATTCCCTGTCCGCCGATTCCGGCGAATACCACATTGACGAGATCCGCACTCATTTTGCAGCTTCCTTTTTTGCGAGTTTTGCCAGTTTCTTGACCTGAAGAATACAGGGGCGCTTTGCGATAATCACATTTACGCCGTCTGATGCGAGCCGCTCCTTCACCAGTTCACGGAACCGGTCGGGTTCCACGGTCGTGTCGACCGTGTCCACATGATCCACGCCGAGCGCTTTGCATACGCCTGCCAGATCGACCGGATACGCCGGCTCCAGATTGAGATGACGCCCGGTCGCCGGATTCTCCTGAAGACCTGTCATGGCGGTGGTGGAGTTGTCCAGAATCACAACCAGATGCCCGGTCGCCGGACGGTTGTAGACCATTTCCACAATGCCGGTCAGCCCGCTGTGCAGGAACGTGCTGTCGCCGATCACGCTGACCACCCGGCGCGCATCCGATTCCTTCAGCGTATGACGCAACCCGAGTCCGACTCCGATGCTCGCACCCATGCAGACGCACATATCCATCGCGCTGAACGGCGGCAGAGTCCCGAGCGTATAACAGCCGATGTCACCGGAAACGATGCAGCCGAGATCCCGCAGAGTTTCAAACGATTTTCTGTGCGGGCATCCCGGACACAGCTGCGGCGGACGGCCCGCCTTCGGCACAGGATCCGGAGTCTCATCTCCGCTGATCTGTTTGCGCACACGTGTCACATCCAGTTCCCCGAACAGAAGGGAATCCGGTTTCGGTTCGACGCGGATTCCGGCGGAGGCAATGGCATCGGCAAGGAAGCGGTCGCCCTCCTCCACCACAATGCAGCGTTTCACCGATGCGGCAAACGCGGCGATCTTCTTTTTCGGAAGCGGCCAGGTCATTCCGAGCTTCAGCACCGAAGCCTCCGGCGCCGCTTCGCAGACATGCTGATACGCAACGCCGGAACAGATGATTCCAAGTTCATCCGATCCTTTTTTCACATCCTCAAGAGCGGAGGTTTCCGCAAAGGCTTCCATCTCCTTCATAATCTTTTCCAGCTTGACATGCGCGCCTTTGGCAAAGGCGGGAACCATCACGCGTTTCCGGATGTTCTTCTCGTAAGCGGTCTCCCGCGCGGGCTCCTTCTCCTTCCAGAGATTGACGACGCCCTGCGAATGGCAGACGCGGGTCGTCATGCGGAGCAATACGGGGATATCGAACTTTTCGGAAAGTTCGAACGCCAGAACCGTGAAATCGTAGGCTTCCTGCGAGTCGGAAGGCTCCAGCATCAGAAGTTTTGCGGCTTTTGCATAATTGCGGTTGTCCTGCTCGTTCTGACTGGACGCCAGACCGGGATCATCCGCGGAAACGAGCACGAGTCCGCCGGTCACACCGGTATAGGCAAGAGTAAACAGCGGATCCGCGGCGACATTCACGCCGACATGTTTCATCGTTACAATGCTTCGTCCTCCGGCGAACGAAACGCCGATTCCGACTTCCAGCGCGACTTTTTCATTCGGGGACCATTCTGCTTTTC
>CALXMJ010000182.1 GCA_944389445.1 uncultured Victivallales bacterium
ACAGCCGCTTTGCCAGCGCCGTCTTTGCCGCGGAGAGGGAGTCCGGCACACAGCCGCCGGAATAATTCAGACGAAAACTCGCAAGCATGAATTTCGAGTACTCCCCCCGCAGGAAAATCGATGTCACCTTTCTCCATCCGTGCGCTTCGGCGCGGACCCCGAGCAGACGGAAGAACTGAAGCATTTTCAGGATGGAAATCAGAATCAAGGCACCGATGCTCCAGGTGTCAAACAGGGAACTCAGCCGCATCCGGCGGGGAAGTGGCTCCGGCACGCACACAGTCTCCGCGGACCGGAACTCCGGAAGGGAAGGACGCTTCCGCTGAATAAAATCGCTCATCAGTCCGGCGGTGAGTTCCGGGAATTCCTCCTGCGGGAGATGTCCGCAGTCCGGGATCAGAATTTCGGTCGAATTGCGCAGGATTCGGGAAAAGAGCTTTATCTCCTCTTTTGGAACGATGGCATCCTCCTCCCCCCAGATCAGCAGGACGGGCAGTTCGAAACGCTTCAGGCCCGCGATCACGCTTTCACGGTCCGGCGCCTTGTACTTTCTCGCCGCCCGGATGATGGAGTCCAGCCGCCCGGGGTGCGCCAGCATGCCGGAATAAGCCTCCAGAGTCCTTGGGGAAATCCGCTCCGGTTTGTGAAAAACGTAATCCAGGACAAGTTTTGCCAGAAAACGGGAACGTGCAAAGCGGAGGACCCGTCCCGTGGCCAGCGAAGCGATTTTTCCGATGTATTCCGGGACCTCCTTCAGCAGGCTTCCGCAGGAGAGCAGAATCATGCGGTCCATACGCGCCAGGATCTCCGGAGAAAGAACCAGAAGCAGAGCGATTTCCCCTCCGAGTCCCTGCCCGGCCAGAGTCAGACGCCGCAGATCCAGCGCCAGAATGAATTTCCGCAGCAGTTCCGCCTGATCGAAATTCGAAACGACCTCCTGCGACGTCTGAAGCGAAAAGCCGAATCCCTTCAGATCCACCCGGATATAACGGAACCCTTCCGGCATGAAACGGAGCAGTTCGTTCCAAGTCCCTGAAAATGAGGCGAAATCATGCAGGAAAAGAAGGACGGGACCGTCACCGCCCGAATCCCGGTAGGCAAGAATATCGTCTGCATCAAGACGGATATGCCGGTATTCGGTATGAAGCTCACTTGCGGCTGCCGTTGTCATCCGGAGCGGTCCTGTGTTTGATGATGTCGGAATACTCCGCCATGTGCTTTCTCTGGTAGGGAGTCGGCGAGGCAAGGAGAAGGAATCGGAGATTGGTTTCAAATGTGTCGCTGTTCATAATGCCCATGTGTCCGCCGTGGAAATAATAGACGGAAGACCAGTTGATCGGAGAGACAAGAAAGGGAAGCCAGTTGTCTTTGGTGCGCAAATCATGCCGGGCGCTCATGGCGGTGATCTTGCCGTCGCCGGCATCGCGTTTAATCACGGTAACGCGGCCGTACGTCTGAACGGCGACCTTGTCGTTGGTGAGCAGGGCATCCCCGGCGATCAGATACAGAGCAACGTTCTCCGGAGCGACTGCCTGCGTCCGGAGCGAACGCTTGAACTGGCGTGCACGCTTGAGGCATTTCTCCAGATGATCCAGCGCGATCCGGTAACGTTCCTCCGGGGTTTCGACACCGGGCAGAATGATCCTGAGCCATTTATCCTGATCCGGATCGGCGAGTCCCCATCCGTAGTGAATCCAGGTATCTATGGAAAAGCAATCGACCGGCCGCGCCTCCCCGCCTGCCGGAAGAACGGACTCGGTCTCCGGATCGGGCAGCATCTGATAATACGAGGGGAACGTGCCGATGACCGTTTTCGGATAGACCGGAGCAGCGGGAGCCAGGCGAAGCCCTTCCGTCAGTTCAACCAGGGTATCGACATATCCCGCATTCGGCGTGGCGATGATTACAACCTTGTCGATGAATCCGGCGCCTTCCCAGGTCACCTTCGGAATCTGCCCGGGGTCATCAGGCAGCGGAGTGCCGCCATAACGCATGAAATAACGGGCGACAAGTCCGCCCATGCTGTGTGCAACCAGATCGAATTTCACATTGTAATCCTGGAGTCCGTAGAGCTCCCGGTATTTCTCCCGCAGCTCCTCTCTGCGCGCCAGAATGAACTCCTGAAGACGAGCGGCGTTTTCCGAAATATCGCGCCTCCAGTCATAATAAAACAGGAACAGGGAGGGAAAATGCCGATCCGGAGGCAGCGGTTCGGAATCAGGCACATAGCCGGAGTTCTTCAGGCTACGGACAAGAATATCGTACCCTTCGTAATCGAAGGAAAAGCCCAGGATCCGGATCTGTGAACGGTTGAGCAGACCCGACGGCTTGACGGAAGAGGTCAAATCCTTCAGCGGAACTTTCTCCCTCATAGGATGCGAGAGACGAGCGAATTTGTCACCGGTCAGCATCTCGCCGAGAGAAAAATTGCCCCAGATGTTCTCCGAATTCGAGACATCCTCCAGTTTGGATCCGAGCAGTCCATGAATCACGATCACAGGGTTCCGCCCGGGGCCCTCGTACTCGAACGATTTCCGTATCACATCGCAGTAGACCGCTTTCCCATGCACTTTCGCATCCTGGTACGAACCGGAATCCGAGGAACAGGCACTGAGAAGCAGAAGCGGAAGAAGCGAGAGGGAAAAAGCGTGACCTTTATTCATCATGGGTTCCTGTGTATTCATTTCGCAAGGCTTTCCGTAAAGAGTTGACTCAATCCGGGAGGAATATACCATGATGCGTTTCGTTTTACAAATCAGGATCGGGAACAAATCCGCTTGCGGAGGAAGTTATTTATTCAATAGTCGAGAGAGAGGTCTTCCATACGCTGTTTCACATCAAAAAGAATCTTTCCGTGTTTCACGACAAACAATCCCCAGGAATTCTCGGGAATGTCTGAATTCCCTGCGAGAGGCCGGAGATAGCGGTTCATCTTTCCGAAAAGCAGGTAATATTCGAGTCCCCTGGCGGCTTTTTCGACCGGCATCCGAACCATCCGCATCCGGCGCGGCTGCTTGTTGATCCCGAGCGGAACAAGCAGATATATATCGTCTTCCGGAAGATTCTGAATCCCGAAACGGTTCAGATAAAACGGATAGAGGCTCTCGCCGAACTGCAATGCAGGATAGGGTTTCTCCATCACCCGGATCCGGGAAGGAAGAAGCGTATAGCGGCTGTGATTCAGCGTATAGGAAGCAATCATCCGCTCCTGCCGGGGGGTCCGGGAAAGACGCTCCGGCGATACCGGACCGAGCAGACTCTCGCCAAGCGGAAACACATAGTTGTGACGAACCCCGAGAAGAGCCGTGACGGTCGGGGCAATATCAAAGGTCATTCCGGGAGTATCCCGATGACCATGGAGCCCGCAGTTCAGCGCCATCATGACCAGACTTCGCCGGGGATTCCGGGTCAGCTCATCCGAAAGGATTCCAGCGGGCATGAGATGGTCGCTGACCAGAACCACGCAGGTGTTCTTCCACGCGGGGGTCTGTTTCAGGCGGTCGATGAAGCTGCCGATCCGTTCATCCATCGTATGGACGGCATCCAGCATCACGTTTCCGCTCCGGTTCTCCTTGTAACGGATGGAATCCCCGTAGAAGAATCCGTGCGGAGCATGGGTATCCAGAGTCAAAAGGGTCAGATGGAACGGTTTCTTTCCGGCGGCAAGCTGCTGAAACCTCTCGAACGCCCAGTCAAAGAGCACGGCATCGCTGCATCCCCAGGTGCGGGAGCGTCCGGGAAATTCCGTTTCATAAGCGGCCATCCGGTCGAAGCGTTCGCGTCCGAGAAAAACATTCATCCCGGCGAACGAAAGATTCACTCCGCGCAGAAAGACCTGCTCATATCCGGCCGCATTCAGAATCGAGGGCAGAGATGGCAGTTTCGCCCCCACGGCAACCCGGATTCCGGAATTGACAAATCCCCCGCGAAGCACCTCCTTCACAAGGGGAAGTCCCATCATGGAGGCGTAAATCCCGCCGAACGTGTAATCCGCATTGAGCGCGGGAGAAATGTTGTCGAAGCAGAGGGCCTCGTTTGCCAGGGCATTCAGCCGGGGAGTCAGACCGGGAAACATCCGCTCATCCAGAAAGGAGCTTTCCAGCGATTCCATGTAGATCAGCACCAGATTCTTTCCGGGCGAGGCGGCGACATCGTCTTTTGACATGGACGACACCTTCACTCCGGCCTTCCGGTAATCCGCATCGGAAAAGCGCACGCGCCGGAGCCCAAAATCCAGAAACGCCTCCCGTGCCGGTGAAAACAGAAGCAGCAGCAGCGACAGAAGAAGCCCGGTCACACACCAGCGTCTTCTGATCTCTTTCCCGGGAAATTTCAGATACAGAAACACGAGTCCGGATAAAAGCAGTCCGTAGAAAAGAATACCGAGCAGAATCTCCTCCCAGTACAGAGAAACAATGATTGGAAAATTCGCCAGACGCAGATGATAAAGCAGCTCGAAGTTCAGCGGTCTCCCGGAACAGAAAAACACCAGATCGAAAAACAGCTGGAAAAACAGCAGAATCCCGCCAGCAGCAGCGACAACATAGATTCGGGAAGCGGATCCGCGCAGCAGTGCCGAAATACAAAATACGCCTATTGCAATTCCGGCGGTCCCCACAAACACCCGGTAATCAAAACTGCGTGCTGCGATTGAATTCACAATCGGCGCCAGTGAAACAAGCAGATAAGAGATCAGAAACGAATACACAACCTTTATTTCCTTACAAACCGCGGATCGGATCATTTTCCGTTATTGTCCGCTCAATCCGTTCGGGAAAAGGAATATATCTCAGCAAACTGACCGCAGAATGATCCGGAAATGATTTTTCAGTCATAAAGGAATCCGTAATCCTGTTCCCGGATTTTTTTTTGTCCGAAAACTCTGCGGAAGTCTTGAAAAAATCTGCCAGCGTGTTATGTTGCCCTGCAAGAGAAGAGAGGCAAAAAGAAGGATTCCCATCAAAATGAGCACCGAAAAGAATTCGGAAAAAGTTGCCCTGTATGTTGCACTGGTCGCATCCATTCTCGCCCTGGTTCTGACTATTTTCACCTATCTGGTCCCGCCCTCCGGAAATCTGCTTGCCGGACTTATGCCGGAAAAAGCTGCTCCTGTCTCCTCGCGAGGACCGGGAGGGGGACGGGCACCCGGCGGCCCCGGAGGGCCCGGCGGAGGTCCCGGCGGCAGAATGATGCGCGGATTTGCCCCCTCGCCGGAATATGTTCAGAAATATGAGGAACGTGTCCGCCAGCTCCAAACTCTTTCGGATGAAATCAAAATGCGCCATAAGGCCGCCGGCGCGGTACTGGGCGAGGTTCTGGCGGCACAGGCAAGACTGGTCGATGCAAAACTGAACCTGATGCGCCTGAAAAAAGGACAGCGCATCCAGACAAATTCCTTTGCCAACTCCTGCATTGACCTGAAGAATGCCGAACAGCAGCTGCGGCTGGCAGAGGAGAAGTTCAAAGCGGGCGGAACCACGTCGGAGGAATTAACCGGATTGCGTCTTGCTGTCAATGAGATGGAACTGCGCGTTCTGGAAGCGGAACGCCGTCTGAATCCGGAAAAAGTGGCGGAAGCAAAAGCTGTGCTTCAGAAGACCCCTCTGGAAAAGCTGACGGATCAGGATCTGGAAAAACTCCTCGCGGCGGAACAGCGGTTCCGCGGCCCGCGCTGAAGATCGCACGGCAATAGATAGAGATCAGGCAGGCGCCGGACAGGATTTTCCCCCGGCGCCTCGTTTTTTTCAGGGAAGATCCGTTTTCTCCGCAACGGTCCTGTATCCGTTCAGGCGCTTCAGCGCCGCCTTTTTCTGAAGATAGATATCAAACCCGATCAGAACCGAAATCAGAACAAAGCAGACCGGCACAATGAAAAAGGAAAGACGCAGTCCGTAATGATCTCCGAGGACCCCCAGCAGAGTGGAGAAAATCCCGCAGCCCGGCACCCCGGAAGCGGAAAGAATGATGAAAATCATCGTATCGTCCCCGCTGACCTTCTTTGCGCAGACCGACTGGATGCTCGCCCAGAACGGCCCCACCCCCACTCCGGAGAGAAACAGCAGCGGAAACAGCAGATACAGCGATTTCAAATAGGGAAAGAACAAGGAGACCAGTGCCGCGCCGATGCCGCAGCCGACAATCAGCCAGCCGAGATTCTTTTCCCGCACGAAATATCCCGCGCCCATCCTGCTGACGATCATGCCGAGCGCAAACGCCCCCGTGCCGACCCCCGCCGCCCATGCGGATCCCGCATAGGACATCTGAATGAAACTGGCCGTCCAGAACGTCAGACAGAACTCCCCTCCCCCCGCCAGAAAGATCGCCGCAAAATAGATCCAGAACCGGGGAGTCCGGAAGAGATGAAAAGCATATCCGCAAACCTCCTTCCAATGTACCGGTTCCACCTTCTTCGGGAAGGGTTTCTTCTTGCTGGGAAGCAGAAGCAGGAGCCCCGGGATCACCGCGATACATCCGAATGTCGCCGCAAGAACTCTCCAGGAAACGCCCCAGTAGAGCAGAGCTCCGCTCACCAGAACCGTCACCAGAACGCCGATCGACCAGAAGGAATGCGTGAAATTGATGTATCTCCCCGGCTCGTCCTCAGGGAGATCGTTCACCAGCGGCGTGGCGAGCCCTTCGAGCACGCCCTCGCCCAGTCCGGCGATCGTCAGCGCGGCAAACAGGAACCAGTAACCGGGAGAGGCGGACGCAAGCAGGATCCCCGCAGCCATGAACAGCACAGCCACTCCGACGGAAATCCGGTTTCCCCAGCGGGCGGCAATAAATCCGCAGAGAATGAGCATGATCGTCATCGGAATGCTTCGTCCGAGCTGAATCGCGCCGCCCATGCCCATTCCGCCCTCGTCCAGCGGAAAGTGCAGATCCCTTGCAAGCGGAACAAGACACATCGGAATCACAATGGAGCACATCGCATAGGAAGCGAATGTCAGGAACGCCGCGTAATCGTAGCGGCCGAACACCATTTTTCTGCTCATGATCCAAAAACCCTTCTATTCGTTGCAGAGTGACAGAGAAACAATAACCCCATTTCAGGAAATGTCAATCATCAATCCTCGGAATTGCCATAAAATGAGCACAAAAAGGTGGATTGAAAAAAAGACCTCTTCCCTTGTTTTCCTGTTTTCCGGACGGTTGGGTTCAGAGCGCATCCGGGCGGATCTTTCGATACTCCGCCGGCGAACACCCCTTCCAGCGTTTGAATTCACTGGAAAAATGGAACTGGTTGCAGTATCCGAGACGGAAAGCCGTTTCCTTGATGGAAAATTCCGTATTCTTCAGCAGATATTCCGCGGACTCCATTCTCCGCCGGAAAACATATTCTCTCGGAGAACAGTGCAGATGGTCGCGAAAAAGACGCACAAGCGTGGAACGGCTGACATGAAGCAGGTCCGCCGTCCTTTCCAGCAGCTGAGGGGAATCCAGATGCGACTCCATGAAACTCTGCGCCTTCTGAAGCAGAACGGGCCGCTCCGGAGCCGGACACGCCAGTATGGAACAGGCAATCAGAAGCTCCTCGGCCTTTCCCATGATCCGGGGAACATCGACACTGCGCCCCGCCTCCAGCAGCCCGCCGATTTCCCGGACCCCCCGGATCGTCCGCGCCGGATCGGACAGAGAATACACGCCGAACCGGTCCAGATTCAGGGACGCCGCCATAAGATCCAGCTTTCCTCCACGGAATTCCAGCACGAGCTTCCGATATGCTCCGCCGGTCGAATATGATTCAAAAGCGTATTCCGCATGACGGGGAACAATCAAGATTTCCCCGGGCACAAGCGTATGCGTCCTCCCCGATGACGTATACCGGAGCGCCCCCGATTCCAGCACCACCAGCAGGAGAAACGGATTGCTTCCGCAGTAAAATCTCCGCGGAGCAACACGCTCCGTCTCCTCAAAGCAGAATACATACCACGGAAGTTCGAAAGCAAGTTTCATGTTCCAGTAATGCACCTGAAAACAGGGGCATCCATCCGGAGGAGAATTGACGGGACGAACAGCCATAAGTGCGGATTTCCATATCTTTTCTGATTGTTTTCCGTATATCATACCATGCATCATCTCTTGTTTCAAGAGCAGTTCCGATGTATTTTCCGGAGACTCAAAAAAAGAAAGGGCTTTGTCATGAAACTCGCATGCACAAAAAAAGATGCGGAACAGAACCGGTATGTTCCGCCGGTACTCGGAAACGGGGATCTCTCCCTGCAGATTGACTATCGGGGAGGAATGAGACAGGAACGCTTCTGCGATATGCTTCCCGGCATCTACCGGGCAGGCGTCCGGTACGACAACTATTATATGGAACTGGTTCCGTTCGGCTGGTTCGAACAGACCGTCGCCGGCTGCGGAGAGCCGGACGACTGGAAACAGACCTTCGATCCCGAACTCGCTCTCTGTGAAATGCATTGCGAGTACAACTGCGGCATCCGGGTCGATACCGAAATTTTCTGTCATCTGGAACACAACATCATCGCGATCCGGAAACGGATCTCCGGAGGGGGAGAGATTGATTCCCGTTTTGCCTATACACTGAACTCGAAGCGTATGAATGTCAAAGTCTCCGGGACATTCCGTCTTGACTATGCCATCGACACGATCGGCGATCCCTCCGGCTCGATTTTCCTGATCCCGGCCGGAGAGTGCGAAGCCCATGTGATCGACAATCACACGTACGAACTGCGAACCTCCGAACGGGAAAGCACATTTTTCATCGCTTTCGGCGAGGAAGAGGCAAAAGTGGCGAAGGCTCTCGGTTACGACGGACTTTTTGAATCCCACCGGGCGGCGTGGAACGCGTTCCGGAACGATTCGAAAATCAACGTACCCGAAGGCCGTCTGCGGGAGGTCTGCCGCACTGCGGAATACCATCTGCGGATCAGTTCCACGAAATGGTCGATTCCGGTCGGCATCTATCCCTCGCACTGGCAGGGCAGATATTTCGGATTCGACGAATACTTTGCCTTCAGCGGACTTCTTCTTTCCGGGCACGCAAAGGAGGCGAAGAAAGTCCCGCTGTTCCGTCATGCGATTCTGCCCTTTGCGATGAAACGCGCCTACACCTATTTCGGAAAGACCTCCTCATTCGCCCGCTATCAGTGGGAGACCGTGGAAACGCCCCTGATCGAAGGCGCTCCGCAGGGATTCTGGCTGGAACACATCTTCCACATGGCGCACATCGGACTGGAAACACGCAAATATTACGACGTCACCGGCGACCGGGATTTTCTGCGGGAAAACGGCTACCCGGTCATCAAGGCGTGTGCGGAGTTCTTCCGCATTCAGGCGGCATGCGAGCTGGGAGACGGACGCGTCATCATCGGTAAATGCGTCGATCTGGAACGTCTCGGTCCGGCGCGGGAGAACGCCTTCATGACCAACTGCGGAGCCGTCGCGACCCTGAAAGCCGCCGCGGCGTCGGCGGAGGAACTCGGGACGGATGCCGAAATGATCCCCGTCTGGCGCAC
>CALXMJ010000183.1 GCA_944389445.1 uncultured Victivallales bacterium
GAAAACGGTATGGGAGCGTCGTCTGCAATCGGAACGAGCCGGTTTCGGTGCCGCCCGGACGACTCGACATCCTTGTGGAAAATCAGGGCAGGATCAATATGGCAATGGGGGTGAATGACCACTGGAACAAGGGGCTTGATGGTGTCCTGATTCAAAGCCGCAGACTCTATTCCTGGGAGATGTACCCGCTTCCGCTGAAGGATCTTTCCCGTCTGAGGTTCGGCCCTTATCGTCCGTCGCCCGCTGGACCGTGTTTTCACCGGGCGGAATTCTTTGTCGGGGAACCCGCGGATACCTGCATCCGCATCCCCTTCGGAACGCACGGACAGCTCTTCCTCAACGGTGTGAATCTCGGACGCTATCGCGTGGAAGGACCGCAATTCGCTCTTTACGCTCCGGCTCCTCTGCTGAAAAAAGGGAAAAATGAACTGATTGTGTTTGAAATGGAAGGGCTGAGAGAGAACCGGGTCGATTTTCTGGACCATCCCGACCATGCTCCGTTCACAGAAATGATCCGCTGATCGGAACTCTGGACGCCGTCTCTGCAAAGCTGTGGCTTTAATGCGATAGAATCGAATTTTTTCAGTGTTGTTTTCTTTCGCTTCGGAAGGGATCGTCGGCAGAACATTTGGAAAAAAGAATCCCGACCCGGAAAACAGGGGGACCGTGCGGGGAGGACCGTGTCGGATATTCGGATGCCTCCTCGTGCGTGCATCTGCTGGAAAGCGGTATTGATACGGCAAATCGACCGGATTCTTGCAGCAGACGAGGAGAAAAACGGACAGTTCAACGATCCCGGAAAACTGCATCGGCTGGATTTTCTTCTGTCAAAGGCGAAAAATCCGGGAATCGATATCACTCAGGATCTGTTCACGATCCGTCATGCCGGCAATCAGGCGAAATATGGAATCCGGGATGCCGCGCCGCCCGCCGGGAAAGCGAAGATTGCCGAGAAATGATTTTTTTCTGCTTGCGCATGCGGAATTTTATGATATAGTATGAAATATGTCGGTGCGGAAGCGCTTTTTCCATTGCACCGTGGAGCGATGCTTATCTGTTGACGCGGCAGCGTTTTTGATTGGTATGTAAACTGAACTTTTTACTGGCGGAACGAACTGGAATGAAAATGTCTCTTGTAAGGCGTCTGGCGCTGTTGTGCTCGACGGCTCTTCTTTGTCTGGCTCCGCTGGCGGATGCTTTCGGGGCTTCGCCGCTGGATTCGATTAAATCCATTGGCGGGACACTTTCCGGGAAACGCGTTGACGCCAGTGCCGATATCTATGAGTATGTCGGAGAGAATATCATTGCGCGCGGCCATGTGGTGATCAAATTCCGCGATACGACCGTAACGGCGGATAAAGCGATCATCAACATCAATTCACAGGACATCGAAGCGGCGGGAAACGTCACGTTCACCCGGCGGCAGAAACGGACCAAAACCGTTGATTATCAGGAGTATCAGGATCTGCTGGACGAGCCGACCTTGAAGGTCGAAGTCATTGAGTATGTGACCTCCGCGATCGGGGTCCGGAAAATCAAGGTCTCGATCGAAAACATCACCGGCTACATGAAGGCCGACCGCATTTCCGGAAATTTGAATTCCGGACTGCTCCAGTTCAAGAATTTTGCGGTTCAGAACGGTCCGATTTTCTGCGCGGCATCCGAGGCGGAACGTGCACCGGATGGCAAGATTACGGTCGAGAACGCCCGCCTGACCACCTGCAATTACATCATCGACGACCACGATCACTACTCGGTCAGCGCCTCCAAAGCTGTTCTCACTCCCCGGGAATATGAGAGCGGCATTCAGAATTACAATCCGGATCACAGCGAACACAGCATCTGGGCTTACAACACCATGTTCCGTCTGTGGAACATCCCGGTACTGTGGCTGCCCGCTCTCTACAAGCCGATGGAGTCCGACAGCTTCGGCGTCGATATCGACTTCGGAAACTCTTCCGGATGGGGATATTTCGTGCGGGCGTCGAAAGGTTTCTCCATCATTGACACGAAGAAGATGCAGCTGAATGCCGCTGCGATTCTCAATTACTATTCCGACCGCGGTGTCGCCTACGGCGGGAAGATCAATTTCATAACCGATTTCTCCCGTACGGAATTCTTCGCAATCGGCATGCACGACCGCGATCCCTACAATATGTGGGATTATGACGACGAAGACAACAGCCGCTGGTATAAAAACCACACCCGCATGAGAATTCCGAAGGATCGGTATGATATCAAAATTACGAACCTGACTCATATCACTCCGAATCTGGATTTCCGCGGCCAGTTCGAAAAGTACAGCGATTACAACTTCCTGGACGATTACTATACGGCCCGATACAATCAGAACATTCAGCCTCCGACCTATGCCTCGCTTGAGTATCAGATGGAGCGCGCGTCCGCGGCCCTGCTGACGACTCTCCGGGTCAATTCCTTTGATACGGTCATGGAGCGTCTGCCGGAAGGCCGTCTTGATATGCCCAGACAGGAACTCTTCGGCGGACTCTATTACCAGAGCGAAACCTCCGCCGGATATTATCAGATGAAATGGCGCAGATTCGATATCCGTTCCAAATACGGCAGAATCAAAGATTATGCAAGCGCCCGGTTTGATACGGTTCATTTTCTGTACTATCCGATCAATCTGGACTTCATCAACATCATTCCGCGGGCTGGCGGGCGGTTCACGGCCTATTCCAATACGTCGAAGCATAAGCTTTCCGATGAACAGCTGATGGATATGTTCGGAGCGGATTCCATCGACCAGCCCTTCTTCTCCGAGTTGAAGCCGTTTACGAGTTTCAGAGATACCGGTCATGCGGATCTCCGTTTTATCGGGGAACTCGGCATTGAAGCGAATACGAAGATCTACCGCACATGGCAGAACGTCCGCAATTCCTTCCTTCAGATTGACGGACTGCGTCATGTCGCAATGCCTTATGTGAACTACACTTATATTCCGGAACCGACTTTGGACGAGGAAAAAATCCTGTATTTTGATGATATCGACCGGATTCACAAACAGAATTTCGTGCGTGTCGGTTTGCAGAACACCTTGCAGACCCGTCGCGGAAGTTATGGTTCCGAGGCGATCACGGAATGGGCGTCTCTGGATACCTACTGGGATTTCCATGCGCAGCGGCAGGGCGATTTCGGATACATCGGCGACATCGGAACCAAATTCTCGCTGACTCCTTTTGACGGCTTTATGCTGTCGTCGGAACTCCTGTGGGATGTCGGTCACAACAACGATCACGACCAGGAAGCCACCCGTGCTTTCGGGCGGCAGGCGGGACGAGTCGGCATGTCGAAGCTGAAATACATCAACATGTGGAACACCATGCTGAGCTACCAGATTTCAAAGGACTGGAAAATCTGGGGCGCTTATATGTATTCTGATTATTACACCCAGCGCGGCACCTACTCAATGGGATCAATGCTGAGCCAGATCAATGCGACATCCTCCACCCTGTCCGCTTCGTACCCCATGTCCCAGATGGCGACGATCGGCGTGAATTTCCCGACCTACATTGATCCGAAGCTGACCGGCAGTTTTTCCGTCACTTATGATGTGGAGGCGGCGCTGCTTCAGGATATGACCGTTACGCTGAAACGGAATTTCCATTGCGTAGATGTGATGGCGGCATTCGGAAGATCCGTCCAGTTGAACAGCAAACAGGACAAGGACAGTTCCTTCTATATCGCCTTCTATGTTTCGCTTTCCGCAATGCCTTCGCTGTCCGTCGGACAGAAATTCGGCGGAGAATGACCGGTTTTTCCTTTTAATTACAATAGTAACAAGGGTTTCGCATCATGAAAATGTCCAGAATGCTGGGGCGCAGAATCAAGGAAGACCCCAAAGACGCAAAAACGGTAAGTCACAAATTTCTGATCCGAGGCGGTTACATCCGTCCGGTTTCCGCAGGTATTTACAGTCTGCTGCCGCCGGCCGACCGGATCATCCGGAAGATTGAAAACATCGTCCGCGAGGAGATGAATGCCATAGATGGACAGGAAGTGCTGATGCCGGTTGTCCTTCCCGCGGAGCTTTGGCAGGAATCCGGCCGTTTCACTTCTGTCGGACAGGAGCTGCTGCGCTTCAAGGACCGCAACGGCAAGGATATGCTTCTCGGCATGACGCACGAGGAGGCGATTGTGCATCTGGTCCGTTCCGAGATCAACAGCTACAAGCAGCTGCCGATCATGGCGTATCAGATTCAGACGAAGTATCGCGACGAAGCGCGTCCGCGCGCCGGACTGATCCGTGTCCGCGAATTCACGATGAAGGATGCGTACAGTTTCCATACCTCGCAGGAGTGCCTGGAAAAATATTATGAGCGGGCGCATCAGGCATATGTGAACATCTACCGCAGAGTGGGACTCCGGCATGTGCTTTCCATCAAGGCGAATTCCGGCATGATGGGCGGCAATGTTTCGCACGAGTTCATGTCGCTTGCCGACTGCGGAGAGGATACGCTTTTCGTTTCTCCAGATGGAAAGAGCTACAAGGCGAACCGCGAGATTGCGGTTTCCGCGCTGAAATTTGAGAAGTCTTCGCCGGAGCTGCCGCTGGAGAAGGTGGCGACGCCGGGAGCTAAGACGATCGAAGCCGTGGCGGCGTTTCTGAAGGTCAAACCGGAAAATACAGGCAAGGCTGTTTTCTATGCGGATTCGGACGGCCGTCTGATTTTTGTTCTGATCCGCGGCGATTTCGAAGTCAATGAGACAAAGCTCCAGAATCTGCTCCGTCTCAAGGAGCTTTCGTTTGCAAACGATGAACAGATACTGAAGGCGGGCGCGGTTCCGGGATATGCATCGCCGGTGGGAATTGATCCGTCGAAAGCGGTGATTGTGGTGGACCGTTCCGTGGAAGGATCGTCGAATCTGGTGGTCGGAGCGAACGAGGCAGGGTTCCACTACATCAACTTCAATTACGGACGCGATCTCAAGGATGCGCTGGTGGCGGATATTGCGACCGTCCGGGAAGGGGATCCCTGTCCGGTGACGGGCGAACCTCTTCAGATGAAGCGGGGAATCGAGGTCGGAAACATCTTCCAGCTCGGAACGAAGTATTCCGCTCCGATGAAGTGCGAATATCTGGACAAGGATGGAAAATCGCATCCGATGATCATGGGCTGTTACGGAATCGGGATCGGGCGCACGATGGCGGCGCTGGTTGAAGATTCGCACGATGATTACGGGCCGATCTGGCCGATGTCGGTTGCGCCGTACCATGTGGAAATCTGTGCGATCACGCCGGACAAGGATCGTGTCATGGAGGTTGCGGAGAACTTCTATCAGGAACTCCAGAAGCTCGGGGTCGAAGTCCTGTTCGACGACCGCGGCGAAAAAGCCGGTTCCATGTTCAGCGATGCCGATCTTCTGGGAATTCCGTTCCGGGTGGTGATTTCCCCGAAGAGCATTGCCGCGGGAAGTGTCGAGTTCCGTCTGCGCGGTTCGCGCGATTCGGAGATGCTGCCGCTTGACAACGCGGCGGGAATCATCGCCGCGAGAGTTTCGGACGAATTGGAAAAATATAAATAAGAAACCTTCGGAAAGGGGAGTCGGAAACGGTTCTCCTTTTTTTGTATCGTGGAGAATTTGCCATGCAGAAATTCAATGATGCCAGAGACTGGTTTTTTCAGAAACGCTTCGGTTTTTTTGTCCATTGGGGAATCTATGCTGTCGGCGGCCAGCAGGAACAGGCGCTCCAGCGCTACCGGATTCCGTGGAGTTGCTACCTGGAATATCAGAAGAGCTTCAATCCGACGAAGTTCCGGCCCTCGGAATGGCTGGACCTCGCGGAGAAAAACGGCATGCGGTATCTCGTTTTCACGACAAAGCATCATGACGGCTTCTGCATGTGGGATACGAAGGAGACCGATTTCAACATCATGCACACTCCTTACGGGAGGGATTTGCTGAAAGAGCTTGCGGACGAGTGTCATAAACGTGACTTTCCGCTGGTCCTGTATTATTCCGTTGTGGACTGGCACCATCCGAATTACCCGAACATCGGGCGGCACCATGAGATTCAGACCGATCCGGCGCAGCATGATCTGGAGCGTTACATGACATTCCTGAAAAATCAGATCCGTGAGCTCTGCACGAATTACGGGAAAATCGACGGCATCTGGTGGGATATGAATGTGCCGGAGATCCGGGAACCGTCGATTAATGCGATGATCCGTCGTCTCCAGCCGTCGGCGGTGATCAATAACCGCGGAATGGATGACGGGGATTTCTCCACGCCGGAGCGCAGTTTTCAGGCGGATCCGACAATTCCGTTTGCAAATCCGACGGAGGCCTGCAATTCCGTCGGCTCTAACAGCTGGGGCTACCGGATTCAGGAAGACTATTATTCGACTTATTATCTGGAACGTCAGATGGCGTCGAATCTTGCGCTCGGGGGCAACTACCTTTTGAATGCCGGACCGAAACCGGATGGCTGGTTCCCGCGGGAGTCGCTTGACCTCCTGAATGCGCTGGGAGACTGGTACCGCAAGACCGGATCCGCCGTGACCGCGCCTCCCTGTTACGGAGCCGTGGACGACAAGACGATTCTGTGCACCGGCGGCGGACGGGAATTGAATCTGGTTCTTCTGAATCCGCCAGCCTGTTCCGCTCTGGAGCTGGCTCCGTTGACGGTTCTGCCGGAGAAGGCGGTGCTTCTGAATACGGGAACGGAACTGGAGGCGACTCTGGAGCCGAATGTATATCGTCTTCAGGAACCTCGGTGCCTGCGTCTGCGCGGGATTCCGGTGGATCGCATTGCCGGACAGGTCCCGGTGATTCGCCTGATGTTTTCCGAACCTGTGATTCAGGGCAGAGCGTTTGTCGCGGAGGAGAACCGCGCGGGAATCAACGCGAAGGAGTGATCTTCTCTGCGTGAATCAGACGCTTGAAGTTGTTGGAGAAGATGTTTTCCAGCTCCGGGCGTGAGAGGTGTTCCGAGAGGACGCCATAGAGATTCATTCCGGGATTGCAGATCGGAAAATCCGAGCCGAAAAGCAGCGTCCCGGAACCTTGGGCTGCGTCTGTTTTCCGATGGCTTACAGAACGTGTTTTTCGAATGATTGTATGGTAAGAAGTACTCCCGGATCGGAAAGATCATTCTGTGCGCTTGTGCCGATTCGATGAAGGAGCTGTCCGTCGAGGGTCAGGACTCCATCGGAAACGGAGACCGCACCGGTGATCTCCTCCGCCGCATCCGCCGCGAGATCCTGAGCAAAGATACGGATCGTTTTCGGGTCACTGCCGCAGCGCAGGCGCAGAGCGGAGTACTCCCCGAAGATTCCGAACGTATGCTTTGCACAGTCAACTGGAACGGCAACTTCTGCCGCGGGAGTTCTGAGTCCGTTTTTCTGAGTCAGGCGGGGCAGGGCGGCAATGAGACAGGTTCCGTTCGGATGGAGCGTGGAAACGACAAACGGTTTCTCCGATTCCACTGCCGTCACTTCCGGCAGCTCCATATTGCGCGCACTTACGGCGGGCGCCGACTGACGGATCTTTTTGTTCCAGAGCGGACGGAACCAGGTGCTTTCTTCCGGGAAAAGCCAGGAATCCGTCAGCCGTTCTCCGCTTGTAATGACCTCTCCCTGACTGGCAGGGAATGCTGGTGCGATCCTCTGCATCCGGATTGCCCGGATTGTTTCGGTACAGCGTTTTGCTCGCTGTGCTGTGGCGTCATCCGGTGTCGGAACCCATCGGCTGCTGCGCATGATGCCCAGCGTACAGCCGAGCGCGGTTCCCAGATACGGCGGGTCCTCTGTGCAGACATACATGGGGAACGATTTTCGGAAGCCGCTCTGAAGATGAAAAACCGCTCTCTCGATAGTCGTTGCCGTGAAAAGAGGCGCAACCGTGTCATAAGTCCGGCAGACTCCGGAGAATGCGGCGAGCCCCTCAATGAACTGTTTCCGTTCGAGACTTTCCGCATCGCTTCCGCATGCTCCGTTTCCGATCGGCTGTTCTGCGGAATCAAATTCAATTCCATTCATCGGACCGCAGGTACAGGCGTGTTCCAGAAGCAGTTCCGGATAGATCCGATGTGCCAGATCTGTCATTTGCCTGCGGAAATCCAGGTCTCTTGCGCATTTGCCCCAGTCGACTTTCCAGAGGAGAATCCCGGCTTCACGACTCCATTCGAGTCGCTCGGTCCAGTAGTGTTCCATCTCTTCCGGCGAGAGCTGAACCGATTCCGAGGTTCGCGCCGGCTGGCAGGCAACCCAGATGCCGAGTCCGCGCCACCCCAGTTCCCGGACTTTGCTGTTCAGAACTTTCAGCCGTTCCGCCGGAGTGCCGGTACATTCGGGGAAGCGAACCGGATCGACAATCAGAGAGCCGAATGCAAAGCCCTGTTTCTGCGGTCTGGTCAGATACGGGACATCCCATCCGTCGTCGATCAGAAAGATGAGATCGCCGCGGATGCCGTCCCAGTCTCGTGCCCATCCCTGTTTGCCGAACAGAACTCTGCTGTTCAGATTGTCTCTTGTGCCGAACAATCCCTGATCGCCGGGAAATGCGGTTTCTGCCGGCGTTTCCGGTGTCATCGTAAGCGCCTGGGTTGCCCAGGTGCACCAGTAGTTCGGTACCGTTGTCTGCGGCTTGGACGGGATCAGATTCATACAATATTACTCCTCTCGGTTTTGCTGTTTCTGTACATTATACCACAAAGCGGCTTGAAAAGGAAGGCAATCATGGTAGATTAATATATGGGTTTCTAAAATAATATATGGAAAAGGAAAGATGCGGATTCTGAAGGACCTCTCTCTGTTTACGGCTCAGACGGCAACATTGAGATACATTCGGAAAGACTCTTCCATGTATGACCAGTTAGAACCGTTTCCCGCTTCCGTTATCCTGAAATCGGAAACGGAATGTGCACGTTATGCTCTTTCCTGCCGTTACTTTTGCTGCAACACCATCCGGGATTATTTTTTTCAGCGCCGTCGCAATCAGAATTATCTGAGTATGGAAGTCATCTGCGACGGGGGTTTTTACTTTCGGTCCGGGAAATGCGGTTTTCTGGCGGAGGCGGGGGACTGTGTCTTGCTGCATTCCCGCCGGGACAATGATCTGCTTCATCTTCCCGGAGAGAGCTGCCGGAAATACGGATTGATTCTGCAAGGGAATCTGCTGGAAACACTTCTGAAGGAATTTCATCTGGATCAAGCCTCTGTGATTCATTTCCGGAATCTGGAGGAGGTCTGCGGAATTTTGAACCGCATCGGGCGGTGGATGAAACGAAAGGAAGCTCGTTCGTACACTGAACTTTCCGGTGAGATTTTCAAACTGCTTCAGCTTCTGGCTGAGGCGGAGCGGCTCCTGCCTTCGCTTTCGCGCACAGAGCGGATTCGCTCGTGGATGAGCGAACACCTGGATATGCGGATGGGAATGGCGGCGACCGCAGAGAAATTCGGGCTCCCGCTCAGCCGGATGACCCGGTATTTTCAGGAGGAGTGCGGAAAATCTCCTTACCGCTTTCTGGAGGAGGCGAGGCTGGAGAAGGCGGCGGAACTCCTGCGCCTCTCCAATTTGACCGTGAAAGAGATTTCCGAGAGAGTCGGATACTGCAATCCCCTCTATTTTTCGAACATGTTTGCGAAACGGTATGGAAAATCGCCGAAGTTTTACCGGGAGATGTTTTCGGATTCCGGCATTCAGCAGGGATAGAGCTGTTCGCCGCCATCGACGCGGATGAGCTGTCCGCTGATGTATTCCCCGCCGGAACCGCAAAGGAAAAGTACTAGCGAGGCGATGTCTTCCGGTTTTCCGATCTGCTCCAGACGGCTTTTCCCGGGGTCTGGCGCTATCCGCTCACCGCCGTATGCCGCTTTCGTGTAGGGGGTGTTGATGTTGCCCGGTACAACGCAGTTGACGGGAATGTTCGCATGGCGGAGCTGTCCTGCAAGACAGCGCGTATACTGCTGTACCGCCGCTTTTGCCGCTGAATAGGGCGCATTGCTTCCCATGGTTTTATTTCCGCCGCATGCGGCGATGGAACCGATCGTGACGATCCGACCGAATCCGTGTTTCGCCATCAGAGGGGCGACTTCCCGGCTGCAGAGAACGGTCGGGAGAAGCTGGAGATCAATCCGTTTTTTCCAGTCGGCAAGATCGAATTCAAGACAGGTTCCTCGGGCGGTTTTCGGATCGTCCGTTCCCGATACATTTCCGCCGCCGGCATTGCAGATGAGAAAGTCGATGGCGCCGAAGCGTTCCAGAATGCTCCCGACGATCTTTCTGACCTCATCCTCCTTTGTCAAATCGCCGCAGAGAGCAATGACATTTGTACCGTATCGCTTTGCCATTTCAGCCGCGACTTCCTCCAGATTGTTTCCTTCTCCGGTCTGGGCGAGGTTGGTGGGATTCCGTCCATGAAGCACAACATTGTGTCCCGCCGCGGCAAACGCTTCCGCGACAGCGCGTCCGATTCCCCGGGAAGAGCCCGTAACCCATGCGGTTCTGCCTGTCTGTTCCATATTGATTCTCCTTCTGTTTGTTTTACGGATACTGTACACTCCCGCTGGCTTAGGAAAATGTACAAAAATAAAAAAAACATATCTTTTTCCGGCAGATGCTGATTCCCTCTTCTCTTCTCATTCCAGGTGAAAAAGAAAAATGGAGAAAAATGGAAAAATTTCCATTTTATACTCTTGACAAATATCTCCTTTTGTTATATAATGAGAGAAGATGGAAATTTTTCCAGAAAGGGTTGAACTGATGATGAATAAAATGGAGAAGGGAAGTGCCGCAGTGATGAAGATACAAAATAAGAGAATGGACTTTTCCGGAGAGGATCGGAAAAGATGCGGCAAAGAGTCGGGAAGGGTTTTTTTACATTGATAGAACTCCTGATAGTTGTTGCAGTAATAGCGATTCTCTGTTCCCTTCTTCTTCCGGCATTGAATCGTGCCAGGGAAAAGGCGCAGAATACCATTTGTCAGAATAATTTGAAGCAGGTGGGAACGGGATTGAACTTTTATCTTGCCGACAATGATGATTTTTATCCTCGTCTGATTCTTGTGGATTCCACGGATAAGTATTTCTGGAATCAAGCTCTGATTGAAGCTGGCTACTCTCCCCGGCAGGTTCATCTTTGTCCGGTGGCGAAAACGGCAATGCTGGAGTATTACCGGAAGAAGTGGGAGCAGGGGAATATTGATGTCAACAGCTGGCAATATGGAAATTATGCGCTCAATTTTTATGACATCGGATACCGGGATGCGGAGGTGCCGAGAAGTTTTCTCAAACTCTCGAAAGTAACAGGAGCTTCCCGGTTTCTGACTCTGGCGGAATCTGCCGCGAATAAGACTGATTTTCGTCCTTCTTATGCGGTCAGGAACGCGTTTAATACCGGCGGGGCGGGAAATGCCTGGCCCAGACATGGCAGGAATCTGAATGTCGTTTACGGAGACGGCCATCTTGCTGTGATTTCCGGCAATTCCGGTGCCGCGATTGATATTTCAGCCGGATATTATACTGAGAATGCCCCGCTGAAAGATTATACGAATGAAAACAATCCCTGGACGGCCGATGGCCGTGCCCGCTCCACTTACTGGCGCCCATAAGGCTCCGGCAGAATGTTAGAACAAGGATTTCACATGAAGAGAGTTTGTCTTGCCATCACTCTTGCCGCACTCACTCTTTCCGCAGGAGAGGAGACCAAAGGCATTGTCATTGATTTCAGAAACCCTGCGATAAAAGAACGGATCAAACGCTGCCGATATGCCCGTCTGGAAGAGGATTTTGAAAAAACTCCAGTTCTGACCATCGAGGTTCCCAAAGGAAAACAGGTTCGCTCACTGGCCAACACGGTGGCGATCCCGGTCGACCTGTCGAAGGCGGGGATTACGGGAAATCTCCTTTATGCCTCAGCGGAAATTGCCCATTTTAACGTTTCAGTTCCCTCGGCGAACTATCTGGGGGTGAAATTCATGCTTCCGCTGGAATCCGCGAGCAAGGGGACAAATCATGCGGATCTCTATCACAACAGCGGCTCCACGCCGTCGAGGTGCGGAACCCGGGATTGGTTCACCGTGCATTCCCAGGTGGAGGTCCCGGCGGATGTAAAGAAAGGCATTTTATTTCTCGGGCTTCAGGATTGTCATGGCAAGGTTTCTTTCCGAAACATCCGTCTGGAAGCGGGAAAGAACCGTCGCAAGTCAATTTTTGAGCTCCCTCCGGAAAAGATCGGCAAAGCGCGTTATACCGTTTCGTTACCCCGGCAGCGCGGTGTGATGTCTCCTTCCCGTGGAATGCGGGAACAGGATTTCGCAGATCTGGCGGAGTGGGGGGCCAATGCTCTTCGGTATCAGATCGGAGTCGGTCCGAGGAAAGGATGCGAAAATGATGTTGCTTATTTGAGAAACGGGCTTGAAAAGCAGATCCCTGAAATTCAACGGGTGCTTGATCTCGCCGGAAAATATGGAATCATGGTTACTCTGGATGTGCATTCCACCAGCCATTTTTCCAAACGGTTGTTCATGGCGACCCGGGAAGGCCGTGAGCTGCTGGTGGAGTTCTGGTGCAAACTGGTTCGGAAATTCAAGGGGCATCCTGCTCTTTTCGGCTATAATCTCCTGAATGAACCTCATTCCCGCGAACTTGCCGCGAACGATCCGGATTTAGTTCAGCAGTATGACCGTTTGATTCAGGTCATTCGTAAAATCGATCCTGTCACACCGATCATCATTGAGAGCGATCACATGTCATCCGCGGCGAAACTCCCCTATCTGCCGGTTTATCCCTATGCGAACATCATTTACAGTATTCACACCTATATGCCCGGTTTCATTACTCATCAGCTGAACAGAGACTCCGCTTCTTTTCTTCCCTATCCCTGTCCGGAGCGGAAAATCGACAAAAACTATCTGCGGCGATGGCTGGAACCTGTCCGGAGATTTCAGCTCCTTACAGGCGCGCGGATTTATGTGGGGGAGTTCGGCTGTCTTCGCTGGGTTCCAGGGGCGGATCAGTATATCAAAGACAATATTGATCTCTTTGAAGAGTATGGCTGGGACTGGAATTACCATGCTTTCCGTGAATTCGACGGCTGGAGTGTGGAACACAGCGAAAATCCCCATGACATGAAACGCTATCCGGATACAAAGCGCAAACGCATCCTGCTGGAAGGGTTCCGGAAAAACCGGAGCGGGACTCCCTGAAAAATCATTTCCGTTCGGAAAATTCGCATCCGCAGATATTCTGCCGGTAGAGTTCCAGTTCCCGGCTGAGCTCCAGAGATCGTTTGAATCCGTCCTGCTTTTTGAAGTTGTACGCTTCGAACCGGGGATCGTTTTCGCAGAGACGGAAGATCGTTTCGGATTTCTTGTGCGGACTGACCGTCAGGGTGGTGGCATAGTTCATATCCAGTTCCAGAGCCTTTTCCGCGGTCCGTTTCAGCGACCAGGCAAAACAGGCGGTGCAGCGGAGTCCACGTTCCGGCTGCTCCGCAAACCGTTCCACATGCGAAACGTGTTCCAGCCAGTCCGCATGGCGGTAGGGATCGACAATCAGATCCAGCGAAAATACTTCCGCGAATTTCCGTACCGAATCCAGCCGTTTTTCGAATTCGGCCTCCGTCGTAATATTGGAATTGGAAAAGAAAAGTGTGACCTCTCTTTTCTCCGCCAGCAGACGCTCAATGCAGCCGCAGGCGCAGGGGGCACAGCAGGTGTGAAGCAGAAGTTTCTTCATGGGAATGCGATCATCTCTTTGAATCCCCCGCCCCGTCCTTCCGGACTTCGGCAAAGACGGGGGAGGGGGGGGTAGTGGTCAGACGGTTGTCTGCGCGGCGGCGGGAACGGTCGGGGCGGCTCTCAAACCGAGTTCCTTGTCGATGAAGAGAAGCGCCTCTCTGGAATTTTCCGCCAGTTCGAGCTTGTCGATGATCTGCTGAACGCTGCGTTCCT
>CALXMJ010000184.1 GCA_944389445.1 uncultured Victivallales bacterium
TCCGTTCCGGCGAATGCAATGAACGTTTCTGCCGGAATGCCATTTCCCGCAGAAGCGCAACGATTTCCGGAACGCTCTATGACACGGGATGGGGATTCCCGGCATTTGTCCCGGCGGGGAAAACGAATGTCTCTGTCGAGCTGATAGAGATCCCGATCCGAGACTGGGCGGATGTCGACCGTCTGGAGGAATATCCCCGCCTCTACGATCGTATTCTGACGGATTTCCTCCTGCCGGACGGTTCGACTGTTCAGGCATGGATCTACACCATGAACCATCTGCCGGAGCAGGCGGAGGTCATCCCTTCCGGCGACTGGAAAGCAAGGTGAACCATGGAAAAGACTGTCCTTGTTGAACTGTCCTCAAAACAGATCAAGCTGGCCGAAGGAATCGTCCTGTTTGTGCTGTTTGTCTCACTCCTCGCCGGATTCGGACTCCTTTCCATTGCCGTTCCGCTCGGGCTGGGATTTTCTCTCGTACGATGGAGTCTCGTTGCGTTCTCCCAGGTGTGCGATATATTGCTGAAAAAGTCCCGCTTTCGCGATAGTGGGAAATATTCTTACAAAGCAGGATTTACAGAACACTCGTTCTTTTTCACTCCCTTTTCCGGGAACATCCGCTGAAGCTCCCGGCAACGTTTACGGATGATTTTCTCCAGCATGCGGAATTCCTCTTTTTGTATATTCCGTTCCTGCTGAATTTGCTGGATCCGGTATCCCAGAAAACCAAATCCTCCAGTAAGAAACACCACAACCAACAAAGCCCTTATACAACTCTCCCCAAAAGGAAAAACTCGGTCAGGAATGGCTTTATTTCCTCTGTTATCCGTTTCTTTTTCCGGAATAGAAAGCCTCTTTTCGGATTTTTCCCTTTGCAAAAGAAAACTCTCTTCCGCAAGCAGCTTAACATTTTTGGCTTCGGAAAGATTCAAAATCGCCATGGAACGATCATCATTGCCTCCAGGAACATCAAACCATTCTTTGGAGGTCAAATAATCCATTAAATCCTGCTGAAAGAATGTCCCGGTCCGGAGTCGATTAAATAGATTATTGAACTCGGGACCCGGAACCTGGAATCCCTCGACAAACATTCTTCCAACCGTTCCATCCGATGTAATTGCCACCCCGGAACAGCTGTCTCTCGAAAGCAGGGTGCAGCGGAAACTCTCCATTCGATTCCATTCTGAACCGACAAATTCTGTTCGAGAATCACTTTTTTCTTCATCAGATAGAAAAACATTTCGACAAGTTCCATTTTCCCGCACAACGATCGATCCCGTAGCAAGCTGAAAACAGCCGATCCACCGTTTCCCCACAACAGCAAACGAGACTCCAAACTTAAAATCCACCGTTTTCCGCCGATGGCGTTCCGACAATTCGATCTCGACTTGAAGAAACGAACGGCAGAGGATCTGACAGATTCTCTCCCACTCCTCCATCCGTTTCTCCTCTTCATCCAGCAGACCGGAAAGCCAGGGCTCCAGAATTCCGAGTTGATGCCGAAATTCATGGACACCATCCCTCACCCCCAGGTGAGACATCGGCGCATCCGCCATACCTTCGCAGACAATCAATCCCGGCCGCGGATCAAATTGAATGAGCGAAGCCTCCAGGCATGGAATATCATAACGAATGTGTTCATGTCCCGGAATGCTCGCACAAAAACCATATTCGTGCTTCGAAGCAGATTCCATTTTATTCATTCCAGTATGTCCTGCGGTCCTTGGCGAACGGTATCGTTCGTGCTTCGAAGCAGATTCCATTTTATTCATTCCTTTCAAATTTTCCCTGTTTTCATATGATTTCAGCGTTCCATTTTCAGATGGAATTCCGTTCCTGCAAATTCACCGGATTCGATTCTGCCGATCTCCTTTCTGACTTCAACGGAATCGACAGAGAAAGATTCGGGAAGAAAATATGGTGATTCAAAATCATGCCGGGAATCAGACGATCCGAAGAGCGGATCCACGGATAACGTTTTACATGATCGGTATAGCGATCATTGCTCAAAATCCGTGCACCTGGATGTTCATCCGCCATGTAGAGAAGAAAGTCATCGGCCCGACTTCCCGCAGGAACCTGAAGGAAATGATCCGGATCCTTCTCAAGAAGCGTTTCATATTCCGCTTTCTCCTCCCGGGGAAGACGATATGGCATCGTCGCATCAAAAAAGACTTGATATGGCGTTCCTGCTGATTCCAAATATCGGGTCACGGCAAGCACCGGTCGGAGACTTATTCCCGAACTGATGCGATCCCAGTAGTCAAGATTGCTTCCATCAATCAGATAAATCGGACCCTTTCCCTCCGCTCCCTCTTTTGTATCCTGATAACGAGAAGAAGCCGCGGAGAAATCCGCGGAACAGCTGGAGGGGGTATCCGAAAGGATCTCTCCGACGGCTTCTATCATTTTCGTTGAAGCTTCCGCTTCATAGCATTCTGAAATAACACGCCCGATCTCTGCAAATGCGTGTTTCATTTCTCCATGATGCGGCAACAAGACATTTTCTCCGGCAATCCTGCGGAGCGCATCCAGATCGGGCGTTTCTCCCAGAGCAATTGCACGACAGCGAAGCACTCCATTCCCGGAAAGTTGGCGAATGCGTGAAGCAACTCGGGAAAAATCATCCGAAGAGATTCCATCCGAAAGCAGAACCAGCTCCGGTGTGACGGATGACCTGTTGTTCTGTCGATATCGCGCATTCTGTTCCTTCAGTTTTCCCAATGCCAGCTCCAGTGCGGCTCCAATCGGAGTATCGCCCTTCGGTCGAATCTCTTTCGAGGGAAGAACCGAGCATTCAAACGCGGTAAACTCCTCCAGCATTCCCAGACGATCACCCATGCTGACTGCGGCAATGTCAATTTTCGAATTCGGGAACTGTTCCCTGCGAATGGTCTGATAAAACATCTGGATGGAATCATTTAAATCGCACAGACCTTTCCCCCACATGCTGTGTGAGGTGTCGAGAACAAGGATGACCGGACAATACGGCAGAAGATTCGCAAGCGGAAAGAGCTCCGCTTCCGTTGTTTCACCGCTATTCAAATGCAGCCGGGATCCGTTGATGATCGAACCGTCTTCCTCCCGGAAATCCCGGCGGCAATCTGCGTGGGGCATGGTGGAAGGATCGGATATCAAGAATTCCGTGTCGTGAGACATGTTGTACGAATGAGATACCGAAGGTTCTTGGCGAAGAACAATTACATCATTTGGGAACCTGTTGGAACCAGTGTTGTTTCTCATAATTTTTCCTTTCGTTTCTTTATTTCTGTATAAGGTGATTCTTCTGCATTTTTCCGGTTCTTTTCCTTTTTTTTCTCATTTTGACACGAAAAAGTTTTCTCCATATCTTTAATAAGGAGAGAAAGCAGAAGTTTTCCGGGAGATACGATTTTTATAGGAAAAAGGGATTCCTGCCACTTTTCTCCGGAAAAATTCCTCCATTTTCTCTTAGATTAGAAAGAAATGCAATCCAATGACAATCGCGTCTGAAAAATACACGTTCAGCTTTCCTTGATAAAAAGAAAGAAAAAAGAAGAACAGGCGGAAAAATTCATCAAAGATGCCTTATAAGAAAATGACAAACAAAAATCAGAAGGAGAGAGTTTTATGAATGGACACACAGACCGAATCGGAAAAGTCATCAATCTTCATTATACGGAACGGTGCAACTACCGCTGCCGTTTCTGTCATTCCCGTTTTGGAAAGACACCGCTGGGATTGGAAGATTGGAAAAAAATTATTGGCAATATCCTGCACGATGTCACGGTTCCGCGCTTCAATCTTGCCGGAGGAGAACCGCTTGCCGCACCGTATGTACAGGAACTTGTCGATTTTATCCATGAACTCGGAATCGATGTTTCCATTATCACAAACGGCTCGTATCTGACGCCGGAATGGATTCGCAGCAACCGCGGGAAAATCTCGATGATTGGAATCAGCGTGGATGCACTCTCCCATGAACAGAACATTCTGCTCGGACGTGTCAATGAAAAAAAGGAATCCCTCTCGGCAGAGCGTCTTTCCGAACTTGCCTCCGAAATTCACCGGGCGGGAATGAAACTCAAAATCAATACGGTTGTGAATTCCGTAAACTGCTCTCTCGACTTCACGGATCTGATTCGGGATCTTGCGCCGGAACGCTGGAAACTGCTCCGTATGATCCAGATCGATGGCGTCAACGATGGCGGAAAATCCCTTCTGGTCTCCGACAGGGAATTCTCCGATTTCGTTGCACGCCACGCCTCTCTTTCTCCGGTGGTGGAGGATACCGATGATATCGTCAATGCCTATATCGTTGTCAATCCTTTCGGCGAATTGATCAATAATTCCGGACATCATTATACAACCACGGAATCGCTGCTGGATCATGGTTTTCTGGAAGAGTTCTCCAAAATTCCCTTCCGCGAAGACGCATACCGGAAACGCTACTGATCCGGAATCCGCTCTCTCCACTCTTCCGGATCAGAAAAAAGAAACTTCCGGAAAAAGAATAAAGAAACAGGAATTTGCCGGAAAAAGACAGCATTTCCTGCTTATAAAGGATTGACAAAAGAAAACAAGGAGAAAATTAAAAATGTTCCACAACTTTTTCCAGACGATATTCCCTTCCGCCTGTACGAATGCGTCCGTCTCTCCGGTTTCTTCCGGTCGTACCGGCCCGAACTGGTTCGATCATGTGAAAGAAGAGAGCCCGTATGAAAGCACGGATCTGACGGTTTACGATCCGGAGGGCAATCCGCTGATCCTCGGAGAACGGAACGAACGTGCCAGCGGCGGAGAAGGAACGGTCTATGAATTTGAACAGAATCCAAAATATCTTATCAAAATCTATAAAGGTTCCACGTTATCCGATTCGGAGAAACTTTCTTCGCTTCATGATCGGATTCTGGATATGACGGGAATCCAGTCATGTATGAAAAGTCCGTTTCTCGCATGGCCGTGCATGCCGGTTCTGAGCAAACAGCGGAAGAGAATCGGATTCGTAATGCGCAAATGTAACGGAGTCAGTTTTCTGGTTTTCTGCGGACCGCATCTGATTGAACACCGTTTTCCCGGCTGGGATCGGGAATCGCTGGTTCTGGTTGCATGGGATTTTGTGAAAAAGGTTCGTTTCCTTGCCAGTCAGGGAGTCTTCATCAACGACTTCAACCCGGCGAATTTTCTTGTGAACAAAAACGGAGAAGTCTCTTTCATCGACTGTGACAGCTTTCAGATTCCCAGACACCAAGGCGATGGAGTCCATATCACACGGACTTTTTTCCCTTCTCATGTGGCTCCGGAACTGCTTCGCAACAAAGAGCTCCTGAATGAACCACGCACCATCCGGCACGTTGAATTCGGAGCTGCTCTGACGATTTTCAACATTCTGATGATGGGGCTGCATCCTTACAATTATTATGATCCGAGTCACCAATCCGCCTGCGGGACTCCCGATGAAAATCTGCTCAAGGGCCGTTGTCCGCTGGGAAGAGATGCTCAATGCAAACTTCCGCAGGGAATCTGGTACAATCTCTGGAGCCAGCTCAGTTATCATTTGAAGAATGCATTCATTCAGACATTCCGGACCGGGCACTCCAGACCAGAAGAACGAACCTCCCTGGAAGAATGGGAACGGAATCTGGAAGAGATGCTCTGGATTATTCAGAAGAATCCGGAACGGCGTTCGCTCGCTCCCGAGGCGCCGAAATCGAAGGAATGGGTGAAAATCCGGAAAGAGCCCGTTCAAAAAAATAGAATTGTTTAAAATCGATCCGGAAAAAAATGCATTTCTCTCCTTATTCTTAATAAGAAGGGGCCGGAAAAGGTTTCACCGGGAAAGGAAAGCCGAAGTGCATTTCCCGGCTGCGGGTTCGATCCCCGTCGGCTCCACCAGAACAACATCCGGAACCGGTCCGGAAACAGCTCTTACGAAAAAACAGATTTTCATACAAACAATCTACGAAAGGATAATACGATGCAAGATCTCGGCCGCTACAACGATGATTCACTCGACACCCGGAACCCCGCTCCCCGCTGTCCCGTCATACTGCTTCTGGATACGTCCAGCAGCATGGAAGGAGCGCCAATCAATGAACTCAACAAAGGACTGCGGCAGTTCCTTAAGGAAACTGCCGATGATGAGGCTGCCTCCCGGAGCGTGGAACTGGAAGTGATCAGTTTCAACACCGTCGCCGATGTGGCTCTTCCGTTTACTCCGGTCTGCGATGTGGACCAGAATGTGACACCGCTGGTGGCGGAAGGTTCCACAGCTCTCGGAGCAGCGATCCGTCGTGCAACGAAAGATCTGAACAGACGCCGCCACCTCTATCAGCGAATGGGAATTTCCGCCTACAAACCCTGGGTGATTCTCATGACGGACGGCGCTCCGAATGATGACTGGGAACAGGCGTCCCTGGAACTGCGTTCTCTTGGCGAGAAAGGAGAAATCCAGTATATCGGCCTGGAAATCGGAGAGTTTGCCTCTCATTCGACCATGTGCCGGATTCTGCCGCCGCATCCCGGACCGCTGAAACTGAACGGGCTGCGTTTCAAGGAATTCTTCCGCTGGCTCACAGATTCCCTGAGAAGTGTTTCCTCCAGTGCCGTTTCCGATCAGGAGAACGTCACGTTCGGGTCCTATCGTTCCTGGGGAAGTTTGCCGTAAGGGAGATGTGGCGATGAGAGAGTTGGAAAAAAAGAGGGAACAGATGCAGCCGTTGCAGCAGGATCCTGCGGAAAATAGTTGCAGATGGAATGGTTTTGCGGTATCGGTCTGCGGATCGGGACATATCCGGAGGGGTGTTCCGTGTCAGGATGCGTCCAGTGTTCTTTTATTGCCGCGTCCTGCGGTCATTGTCTGTGACGGAAGGGGCAGCGCGGCCCATTCTGAACTTGGTGCCGAAGGAGCGGTTCGTGCATTCCGGACACAACTTGCCATTCTGGAACCGTTCCTGATTCGAGCCCTCGATGAGCCTGATTCGGAAGAGGAACTCTGGCTCACGCTCTGCCGGATTTTCTATCGGACGCTGGTTCAGGTCAAACTGGAGCTTGCGGAAGAAAAACGATGTGCGGAAAAGGAGTTTGATTTTACGGTGGTCTTCGCGGTAGCCGGTCTTTCCCGGATCGGCTGTTTTCAGGTCGGAGACGGAGCGCTGGTTCTCCGTCAGAACGGGATATGCCGAACTGTCTTTCCGCCGGATAAGGGAGATTTTGCCAATCAGACCAATTTTCTTCGTCCGGGCGGAGAACATTCTCTGCGCTTTCATACGGCTCTTTTTCCTGCACGGGAAAACAGCGGAATTGCGGCGACTTCGGACGGTCCGGAGTACCAGATGTTCCGCTTGAGTGATATGACTCCCGGCCCCATTTTCTCCACCATGTTTCAGGATCTTCGAGTCGGAATTCTTCAAAAACAGGATATCCGCAACTATCTGACCCGGCGAATCTGGGAGTGTGACGTTCGCGGAGGCGATGACCGATCCATTGCCCTGCTCGTTCCTGAACCTCAAAAGGAAAACTCTCTGGAGAAGAGGATAGAAGAGAAAAGCCCGATTGATTCTTCGAAGAAGGAAAACGAATGTTGTCCGGCACACACAGCCGAATCCCTTCAACAACCGGAAAAGGAGTTTCCATCGGATTCTTCGGAAAAGGAAAAGAAGAACTCTCCTTTCGCTTCTTCCGGAGAAACCGTTCAAACCGTAGCCTGCTGCGGGAAGGGAAATCCCGGAAAGGAAGAATTTCCGGAGACGGCGGATCTGGCAGGAGATGAATCCGGAATACAAAGTTCTCCGGAGAAAAAACGTTCAATCCAGCAGGTCCTTCAGCACGAAAAACGAAATAAGAGAAAAACAACGAGAAAAGGATTGTCTTCCCATCAAAAGATGGAACAAAGAGAATTGGCGGACAATTCCCCAAATAATGAATCCGGATTCAGGAGGAATATCGAATGAGACAGTATAAAAACAAAGAGACCGAGAATGGATGCGGAGGTTTTGGCATCCTTCTTATTTTCTGTTGGATCTGTTTTTTTGGAATAAGGTCATTTTTCGAAGGCGTTCTTTTTCTACTGAATATATTTCCTGTAATACTCGGCATACTGTTCGTGTGTTGTCTTATTTCTATCGTCTCAAGGGATGCCCTGAAATATATTTTTGGATTTGGAGTCATTCTAGGCATCTTTTATCTATCGGGCTTGGTGCTCTATGAGGTGATCCATTTTATCTGCCAGCATTGGATTATCAGTCTGTCCATAATTTCCGTCGTGATTTTTCTGTTTCTTCTTCTATGCTCTCTGGACGAGTCGGACACAACGAAATCGGAGCAACGGAAAGAACTTCCAGCCGGAAACCCTTCTTCGGAAGAGAAAGCAGAACCGTTGCTTGAGCAGAATCCGCATCCGGCATTGTGCAGTGGAGTTGCTACGGAGGTGTCTCAGGAAAATAAAACAGAGGACTCTGTTCCTGACTACCGTCATTCCCCTAATTATGGAAAAATCATTCAGAAAAGGAGAGGATAATCAAATTTTGAAATAAAATTGGAAGTATCGTTGTTGAAAAACATGATGCGACTGTTATAGTAGTCCAGAAATGTTTTTCCGAGTATTGTTTTTTTAATTGTCGAATCCTAGAAATGATAAAATATGGGATTTCATTTTGAATCCAGGAATCCCTGAAATGAGGAGGGAATAGAATGAATCAAAAGCTCAGATTGCGAACTCAGACTCCAATTTGGACCGGAGGTGCTGACGGGAAACCAGATGGACTGAAGATGAGTGGGATTCTCGGATCCATGCGTGCCATGATGGAAGGATTGGTCCGGGAAAACGGAGGCCGGATCTGCCCGTGCATGCCCCCTGACGGCTGTATTCTGAAGGAGAAAAAAGATCCGATCTGCCCGGTTTGTCGGATTTTCGGCTGCAATGGATTGAGCCGGGCGTTTAAGCTGAACTGGGATTTACCGAATACCCGTCGCATCGGCAGCATTCCGATTCCCATGGAAGATCTGGATCCAAAATGGCGCAATCGAAATCATGATTGCGAGCCTTATGAAGGCGGAACAAGTATTGACACATGGATCGCATCTCCGCTTCGAAAGAGTCGCGGTATATTTGCTCCATCGGAACACAAGGGTGCCCAGGATGAACTTAGGGGCTCTCTTTTTCCGGCATATTCTCCTGATTTTACAGAACTGGAAATCATTCCGCTGCGAACTGTTCCAGGAATTGATCTTTTCCGTCTGCTCTCCCAGCTCCTGACACAAATGGCGGATCGCTATGCACTGGGAGCCAAAGTCAATCAGGGCTGGGGATTTTTTGAACTGGCGCCGGAATCCCGTTGTGAAGGAGTCGATGAAATTCGGAAACTGGTGGAACTGTATCCGTACTCCGGAAATACAAAGCAGCACCAGATCCCGGAGTTTCATTATCAGGCATTTCCGGAAATCCAGATTCCGTATCAGGTCGGATCCGGCAAACCGGTTTCAGACACATTGGGTTTTTCTTGGGAGAGCGATCCACTCAAATCAAAATTTCCTTTTATCGCTCTGGGATTTGCATTGCAGTATCGTCTTCGCAGAATTGTTAAGTTTGAGGCAATTATTGATCCCGAAGACTTAAGTGACGAAGAAACAGAACTTCTTGATGAAATTCGAGCAGATGGAGATGAATGGGGGTTAACGCACAAAAACAATATAAGCCAATATCATAAGTTCGATCTGCCATGGAAAGAAGAAGGTGCTTATGCGGAATATCTGTTCGGCAGCGCAAACAACGAAAAACACGCAGGAATGATCGGGATTTCTCACCTGTATCGTAAACCAGATGGGCAGTGGTATGTCCGGATGATTTCCCAGTGTCCGGAAAAGGAGTATGCGCAGCATGTGTATGAAGAATTTCAATACCAAATGAGACGACGTTGGAAGGTGTAACATGAGTTATGATTTTTTTGCAGAACGGGATGCAGCGGAAAAACTGATGTTCCCGCAGGATTACCAACTGGCGGTATATTCACCTGATGGCAACATGAATCAGAACCTGAGGAATGAACTGGACCAGAAGGAGATTCAGCGGACTCAGTTCCGGGGAAATCGAAGGACAATTTCGCAAGAAGATGCCAAAAATGAAGCCAAACAGCGTTTTCTGAATAAAAATGAACTCCGGGAACCGAAGACCAATTCCCAGTGTTGGTTGTCTGCGGAGAGTGATGTTCTGCCGAATGAGAGCAGTTGTGGAATTCTGGCGGAATGGACCCTGAAGACCCCATTTTTTTCACGCGGTATTTCAGAATTCTCCGCGGTGGACAATCCGGTATCACGGGATCGCCTGAGCGGTGTTCCGGTTCTCTATGCCAGCGGAGCGCGAGGCATGCTTCGACATACCTACGATGGGATGTGCACTCCGGAGGAAATTGCAGATCTTTTTGGAAACAACAGGGAACTGGAAGAGGATGAAGTCGGTTTTGCCGGTTGTTTGAACGTCGGAGATGTCTGTTTCAGAGGAGGAACGTTTGCTGAAATTTTTACGCCTCATGAACGAAAAAGTCGGACTGTTCAAAATCCTGTTTTTTTTGAAATGGTAAACAAAGATGTTTCTGCACAATGGAGTTTGATGCTGTTTGATTTCAAATGCTCTCCAAAGCGGATCCGGGAACTTCTGCCTTCGGTTTTATTGCATATGAAATATCTGATCGAGGAGCTAGGAATGTCGGCAAAGCGTTCCAGCGGATACGGGATCGGTAAAAATTTGACCGTGCAGCTGAATCCGGGAGCAAAACTTGGCATTCCGGATTCTCTGAAGCGAAAACTTCCTGTCGCGGAACTCTTGAAAAAACTGGAGGAACTGCAATGAGTAAACTTCTGGAAATTCTTTCCCGCTATGCGTCAACGATCAATGCCATGGAGCTGGCCGCATTTGCACATGACTTCGACAAATCCTCCGAAGAATTCTTACAAGATGCAGATTGGCATGCCCAAAAAAAGTATAAAGACGATGATTCAAAACGCATCACCGAACGAAGCGAACGATTCCGGGATATGGGACTCAAAGACCGGGAGATCCCGAATCCCGACCTTGTGTTTTCTGAAATTTTTCAGAAAGAGGTCTCGATTTCTTCTGCAGGAAATTATTCGTCTCCTTTTATCGAACACCATCGTAACAATCCAACCATTCCGTTTTCGCTTGCGGGAGCCATTCTTAACGGAGGAATTTGCGGAGCAGATGGAATTGATTCCGCACTGGATAAAGAAGGTCTTAATTCAAAAGATCTGGAAAAACAGACCTTTCCATTCTGGATTGCCACGCCGTTTGAAAAACCGGAAAGGCAGTGGGACAATTCCAAATTTCCGACTGCACGTGATATCTGGAACTGTGGCGGTCGAATCCGGGAATGCCGGGAGGCTCTTTCCGACATGCTTGGCGAGACACGCAAGCCCATGAATGACGTGACATTATATGCTCATTCCTATCATGCTGCAACTTTTGCCAAAGCGATCATGGCAAAAATTCTGATGGAATATCATTCCGGAATCCGCAACTCGAATGGTAAATATGAACTGCCGACTCGAATAAGGAAAGAGCAGCCCTGTTATCTGGATTGTGTCAAAGTGGAGTTTGATATCGACTATCTCTTTTCCCGATCGCATACGGCGGGGGATCTCCGCGGTGCTGTTTCGGAACTGAACTCCATCATGGAGGAGATTCGCAACTTCTTTGAATCCAAGCTGTTGTGTGGAAACGAGCTCTATCACGACCATTATCGGCTTTTGTTTGTCATTCCGCGACTGGAGAGTTCGCTGGATGGGGAATGGAGGCGGGAAGTTCGTTCCGCGCTGGAATCTCAAGTTGTGGAACTTCTCCGGAAACATCGTCTGGAAGAGCTGCCTTTTCTTGTGGCCTTTAATACCCAGGAGACGAAGCCTCTGTATACACTGGATAAAGGTCTGATCGAATTTTCGAGGGAACTGCTGACAGGGGAGCATGATTTCTGCCGTCAGGATCCTGTTCTTCTGAAATCTCTGGAACCCCAGTCGGGAGCAGGACGGGTGTGCGATGTCTGTTCGATGCGTCTTGCCGAGACCTCGACGGGCGCGAACAGCGACTGGCTCTGTCCGGTCTGTTCCGGACGACGGCAGTCGGGAATGGCGGGCCGCTCGGAACGCAGGATGCCGGAACTGGAGGAGCTTGTTCCGGGAGAGGAAAACAAACTGGTTTATTTATCCGTTCAGGTGAATCTGAGTTCCCTGCGAGACGGATCTCTTTGGAAAGATCGGCCGCAATATCCGTCCCCCGGGCGCATTGCGCGTTCCTATGAAACGCTTGAGAAATTTCACCGGGAATTTCTGGGGACAGAACTTCCGTTCCACACCCCGAACGGTTCATTTCCACTGCTTCAGTCTCCGGAACGCCTTGATGTGATCTTCGCGGCATCTTCTGGAGATCGTGTTCTGCGTGTATTTCTGGAAAAATATCAGGAGGAATTCGGCAGTTACGCAGAAAAGCTGATGCCGAAAATCGGCATGGTCTACTTCCATCGGAACTATCCGTTTTATGCGGTTTGGGATACCATGAAGCGGATGATGAAACAGTTGTCTTACGGCTGCTGGGATTTTATGCTTCTGGATGCTCCGGATGACCGTTTCGGATTCAGCCGGGGTTCCCGGAAGCATCACATTTTCGGGAAGGTACCGAAAAAGAGACTGGCGGATTTCGGAAATTATCCCGGGTTGTACGATCTGCTTACCAGACTGACAAAAAGTCAGATTTCGAACATTGAGGGCGAATTGATCCGTCTGTTTCTGGACTGGGATGACCGTTGCCGGAAGGATGAGAAGACCTTCCGCAAAATGTGTGCCCTCTCGCTTTTTGCGCCCAATGCTTTCGGCAGTGGCGTTTCCGCCGGGGAACAGGCATTTCTTCTGAATTCCGCCGTAAGTGGCGAACTGCTGGATGTCATTGATCTGTACATTCATTTGGAAAATAAAAAAACGGAAATCAAATAAAGGAGATAGATCATGGAAAATTTTGAGGTTCATCACTTTGTGGCAACCGCACTGGATCCGCTTCATATCGGAACGGGCGGACAGCGTCTGGGACGGGTCGATCTGACGGTGGTTCGCGAATCGGTCACCGGAGTTCCGAAAATTCCGGGGACTTCGCTTTCCGGAGCGCTCAAGTTCTATCTGGATCTTGCCATGCGCTGCAACGGAGAGAAAAGCGAAATCTGCGCATCGACCGCGGGAAATTTTTTGAAGAATCACAACCGTTCCCAATGTCCGGTCTGCACTCTTTTCGGCTTTACCACCAAAGAGCTTTCTGCGCAGGGGATCGCACAGTTTTCCGACGGGGTTCTGCTTGCGTATCCGGTCAATACCCTGACCGGTCCGGTATGGATTACCACGGCGCCTCGTTTGAATTCCCTCTGCGGGATCGGAAACGGCGTGGACGACATCAACGACGAATACGCTCCGGTCTCTCCGACGGTTTTTGCGAAAAATCCTCTTGGGAAGGCGTTGAATTTCGGCTGGGTTCTTCTGAAGCAGTCCGAAGGACATTCCCATGATTATCTCAGTGAACTGGTCTCGACTGGGATTGAGCAGAAATACGCGGAGCGCATGGTGATTGTTTCGGAATGGATCTTTGCCCAGCTGGTCAATTCCAATATGGAGGTTCGGACCTCGGTGGTGATTGATCCGGAAACCGGAGCCGCGTCCCAGAAAGGTCTGTTTACATATGAGGCGGTTGCCCGTGGTGCGCTTTTCTGTCTGGACATCACCGTGAATGATTACAACAGCTGCTGGGCGGGAGTGTCCAGTGTCTCGACTCCGATGGAGGTTCTAAGACGGGCCTTTCCGGGGCTTCGGTCGGTTGGAATGGGAGGAATGACCTCGCGTGGCTTCGGACGCCTTGCGCTGGAAGAACTTGGCAAAAAGGAGGCGTGACAATGGTCAATCTGGATTATCTTGCAGCAAAATATGCCGGAGAGGTCGATACGGGGATCGAGCGGATTGAAAATTCCGCCACTTCCGCGTTGAATATTCTCCATGAGCAGGGAATTTATGCCATGGTTCTCTGGCTGCGCGAAAAAGGAGCGAAAAACGGCGAGGACAAGATTCTGGAGGGACTGGACCATCTGTTTCACGACCCCATGATGCCATTCCGCTTCAACCGGGAGAAACACATGAACAAACCCGCCGATGTCCGGGATCAGCTGACGATGAATCTCAAGACGATGTTCTTTGCCAAGAATCTGATTGAACTTTACCTGATCTACATCCGGCATCTGGCAAAGGCGGAAATCAAGGAGGCTTGACATGGGAGTATTCCGAATTGTTTTCAAGGCGTGCTCTCCGATTCAGATCGGTGCGGGTGCCCTCGGAATGATTGAACGGACAGAGCTGTTTGTCCCCGGACGTGTGATCTGGGGCGCGCTGACAGCATCTCTGGTTCGTTCTTTTTTTCCGTCTCCACGCGGAGAATTCTATGAAGAGGCCGGAACGGAACTGAAAAAAGGGCGTTTTTCCACGTTTTTCCCCTGTCTTCCGGTGAAGGAGAACGACTCCACACTGCATCGGATGATTCCGTGTCTTCCGGAGCATACGTTTGTTGCGGAGGATCAGCCGGGGATGGCGCTGGACCAGGATGAAGTGGAGTCGCTGCTCTGCGGTTCTTCCGCTTCCACCGCACTAGATCCGGCACGGATGGCCGCTGCGGAAGGAACTCTTCATTCCACGGATTTGATCCTTCCTGTCTGGAGAGTCGCGGACGGGAGACGGGCAAGACACGCTACCACGTTCAGCGGCTATCTGGAACTCCCGGAACAGATTCATGCCGGAGGAGCGGCCATTCCGATGGATGAAGCACGATTGCGGACATGTTTTTCCAGTATGCGGATTGGCGGGGGGCGCCGGAATGGATGGGGGGTCGTCGCGCCGGAGTCCGTGGAGAGAGTTTCATCCTATGATGGTTTTGAAAGCGTTCCGTGGAAGGGGGGGCGGCTCCTGACTGCGGAAACGCCGGTGGAGCCGGACGGTCACAGGGTGGAGGGCCGGACGCTTCTGCGCTCTTTCCGGGAATATGACAATGTTCGAGGCTGCGGACATCGGTTCAGCAAAGCACGAATGGTCTGGCGGACGGGAAGCGTTGTCTATGATTGATCTGGATGCAGAACGGCAACTTCTGCTGCAAACGATTCGGCAGATGACGGAACACACTCGTTTTTTTGATGTGGAACTGCATCTTTCCGATCCTCGACTCTTGTCATGGGGCGCTGGTGCGGCGTTCCGTGGTCTTGTCGGATGGCTGTTTCAAGCGGAGGCTCCGGATCTTCTGGAAAGCGTCTTCAAACCTGGTAACGGTGGACATGCACAATCTGGTTTTGCCATCCGGAATCTGGACTTAACCCATGTGCGCCGTCCGGTTTTTCGCCTAACTCTATTCGGGAATCCCGAAGAGACTCCGGAACGGATTCGAGAGCTACTCCGGAAAAAACTGCCGGGGGTTCCCTTTGGGGAAACCGGGATCTGTTCCGTCCTTACGGGGGAGATCCTTTCTCCGGCAGAGTTTCGGCTGGACGACTATACCTTTTCTATGACAGGGGAGTTCCGTTTTGAAACTCCGGTTCGTCTGAAACGGCACAAGGAGATTGTGAACGCGGCGGAATTCTCTCTGGCGCATCTTGCTTCCGGAGCGGCGGAACGGCTGATGGCTCTCGGAAGACAGTTCTGCGGATTGAAGGATGCTGACATGCCGGATCCTTCTCCGCTGGTTATGGGTGCGGCATTGGCAACGCCGCTTCGACGATCCATTCGCTGGCTGTCACAGTCGAGGATTTCGGATGTCAGCGGAAAAACAGTCTGCATGGATGGCTGCGGAGGAAGTTTTCTGTATTCGCATATTCCCCGGGAGACAGCAATGCTTCTGGAGTGGGGAGCCTCGGTGAATCTCGGTAAGCTGACCTCTGCGGGATGCGGTGCATACTCTGTTCATTGGCTCAGGAATGTTACGGGGGAGTAAGGAGGGAAACGGGGGGAAAGAGAAAATGGTTTTGTTTTCGGAACAACCCGGGTTGAAACTTCGGCTGGAAGGCAGACATCTTTTGTGTGAGCTTTCGGATCACGGTATGAAGATTCCGCTTCGGGAAGTGAGTGCTTTAGCTGTCGGTGGAAGGATTTCCTGTTCTTCATCGCTGCTGATCCGGTGTATGGAACAGGAGATTCCCGTCTTGTTTCTAAGTGGACAAGGTGGAATTTGCGGTTGGATTCATCCGAAGGGGAAGGGATGTCATATCAGAAAACTGCAGTACCATGTTCTGATGCAGGAGAGGAAACAACGACTGGCTGCGTGCTGGCTGGTTCGGGAAAAGATTGTTGCACAGAGATTGCAGCTTCGTCATTTCCGTTCGAATCGAGTGTTGCCGGAACTTTCGGAGGCGATCCGGAAACTGACGGATTCTCTGCGGAAGATCAGGACGATCTCCACCCTTCCGGAACTTCGGGGAGTGGAGGGATATGCGGCGAAAGTCTACTGGTCAGCCTGGCAGCACATGCTTCCGGATTTCCGGGGGCGCCGAGCCCATCCGGCGGAGGATGTTATCAACAGTATGCTTTCATTTGGCTACATGTTGCTGGCAAATGAGCTGGCAGTAGTTGCCTCTGCGCGGGGACTGGATCTGGATCTGCCGATCCTTCATGCGGAGAGCTGTCGTTATTCGCCGCTTCCGTGGGATCTGGTGGAAGTATGCAGGGCGAAGTGGGTGGACCGCATTGTTCTTGCGGGATTCCGGCGCCGCCGATACAGGATGGAGGAGTTTGAGACGGAGACGGATGGAACGATTCGTCTGGGACGGGAAGTCAAGAAAAAATTTCTGGCAGATTTTTATGGAGCTTTTTCGGAAGACGGATGGGATGGACGGCTGATTCGGAAACCTTTGGAACGACTTGTCGATGGATTTATCGAAAAACTGAAGGAGGTGGATTTTGCAGATGATTCTGGTCGCTTATGATATTCCGGATGATGACCGCAGACAGAAGATGGCCGGATTACTGGAAGATTACGGGATACGACTCCAGAAATCTTTGTTTGTATGTCATCTTCTTCCTTCGGCGCGGAAATCTCTGATGTCGGATCTGGAGCGGATCATGGATCCGGAAGCGGACTCCGTCCGGTTGTACTCTTTTTGTGAGAGATGCTGGAAGAAAAGAATTGTATGGGGGAGGAAAAACGTGCTGGAAGAGTGTGGACCGGTTCTTCTTTTATGATTACGCAAAGATTCAACCTGTTGTCTGACAATAGGTTGAAGAAGTTTTTTCCTGATGGTTCAGGAAGAAGAGAGGGCGGGCGGGGAAATGGATCAGGAGTACGCAAATGATCCTGAAAGATGTTCATTGAAAAATGGAAAGAAAAGAGTATATTGTTGAAGGGCGCAAGAAAAGGTGTTTTTTTTGAGCTTAATTTAACGGTAGTCCCCTGAGCCACTTCTCGGGGGAATTGAAATAAACGGCACCCAGTCGCGGATACGGTCCTCGAGTAGTCCCCTGAGCCACTTCTCGGGGGAATTGAAATAATCCGGCATACGCAGTCGCAAACGCCGCCGTGTAGTCCCCTGAGCCACTTCTCGGGGGAATTGAAATTTTGTGGAAGCGTTCTCCGGAGGACGATGAAGTAGTC
>CALXMJ010000185.1 GCA_944389445.1 uncultured Victivallales bacterium
CGCTTCGTGAACATGGCAAGTCCCACTTTCGCGGGCGAATATGGAAGCATCTTCCGTTTCACCCACGTGACAATGCCGTGAATGGAGCCGACGTTGATGATCTTTCCCCGTGTTTTCGTTTCGATCATGTTCCGGACCGCGATCCTCGAGGTATAGGCTGCCGCGTTCAAATTCAGGTCCACCTGGCTGTTCCAGTAGGAGACCGGCATGTCGATGAATCCGCCTTCCGGGATTTTGAGTGCACCCCCCGCATTGTTGACAAGTACGTCGATTTTTCCGAAGCGTTCCAGAAAAGAGTTCACCATCCGTTCGGAGGCGTCGGGATCGCTGACATCGGCCTCATAGACCTCCGCTTCCCTGCCGAGTTCCCGGATTTCCCGGACGGTATCTTCCGCACCCTTCCGGTTTCTGCAGCAGTTTACGCCGATATCGCATCCTTCTCCGGCAAAGGCGATCGCCGCCGCGGCTCCGATTCCGTGCGAAGCACCTGTAATCAAGACTTTTTTGCCTTCAAGCCCCATTTTTATCTCCTGTGTTCTTATTGATTTTTTCTGATTGATTTCTTTTAATATTATCAAATCTGATATAAATATAGAAACTTTTCAGGAAAAGTCAAATGCGGAACGGGAAAATCAGAAGAACTTCTCGTAGGCGAGCCGGGCTGCGCCGATGGCGGACTGATGTGCGCCGAGATTGGTGATGTCGATGAAACAGTTGCGCCGCTCGGGCGGAAGGATTTCCGCGAGTTTTTCGAGGGTTGTGCGGAAGAGGAATCCTTCGCGTCTGCTCTGTCCGCCGGAAAAGATAAGGGCGTCGGGGGCGTAGAGCTGGATCATGGCGGCGATTCCGGCGGCATTGTAGGAGGCGGCGGTTGTCATGATCTTGACTGCGTCGGGATCTCCCTGGGCGGCGGCCCGGTCGAGAGCCGGGGCGGAGTGCAGCTCCGGACGGGACGGCAGCATCTCCTTTGCAATGGCTGCCAGATACCGGGAGCCGGAGTAGGCTTCCAGGCAGCCTGTGAATCCGCAGGTGCAGAGATGGCGGTTGCCGGGAATGAGGATATGTCCGATGTATCCCACCGGACGCTTCGGATGGCTGATCAGAAGCATATGGTTCGTTACGATGCCCGATCCGATGCCGACTCCGAGGCCGATGCTGACCAGATTGCCGCAGCCTGCGCGTTTTCCGAAGCGGTATTCCGCGCAAACTGCTGCGGTCTGAGTTGTGACTGCGTAAACGGGGATGCCGATTCGCCGGGCGATCTCACCGACCGGGATGTCCGCCCCGTATTTCATCCCGAAGTTGCCTCCGGAGACAATGATCCCGTGTTCGGAGTCGACATTCCCCGAAACGGCGAGTCCGATGGCGTGCAGTTTTTTTTCATTGAGCCCGCTTTCCCGGATGGCCTGTTTCAATATGCCTGCCGTCCAGTCCAGAAAGCGTTTCGGCGTCGTGTAAGGTTCTGTGGAGACTTCGTCCCGGTGAAGAAGATTGAAGTTCATGTCGCAGAAGACTGTTTTCGTGGTGGATGCACCGATATCCATTCCGCAGAAGAGCGCGCTGTCCGGATTTACGCAGAGAGGAACCACGGGCCGTCCCGGAGAAGTCGTTTTTTCTTTGCGGGCGAAAAGGTATCCGGCGTCCAGCAGAGCGTTTGCCGTTTTGCACATGGTGCCCCACGAGAGTCCGGTGAGTCGCTGAATGTCTTTTTTTGATGCGCTGTTCTTTCCGCTGCGGACCGCATCCATTACTTTTACATTGTTCGACGGCATGTTAGCTGTTTTTCGTTTTTGATTCTTGCGGCTTTTTCCATCTTTTCCGGTGCTCCTCTACCGTATGGAGCGCCAGGAACAGATGCCGGGGCATCTGTCCTCCGATCGTTCGGATGAGATGTTCCGCCAGTTTTACGGGATCCGTTTCTCCGCCTTGAATCAGATTTGAGATAATTGTATCATAGAAATCCGTGATTTCAAGAGCATTTTTCAGGCAATCCGCGGCTTTTTCATTCCGCAGGACAGGGGTGTTCCACGGCAGATAGGGATGGCCCATAACGATGGCGTCGACAGATTCTCCCTGAAGTTTTTTCATGGAATCCCGGTATCCCGGCAGGTCCATGTAAAGTGCGCAGCCTTGAAGAATGGTTCCATTGCCTTGAATGGAGTCTCCGGTCAGGAGGGTTCGGGTTTCCCGGTCCAGAAAACAGACTGTGTCGGTATCGTGTCCCGGGGTATGGATGAGCTTCAGCGGACCGAGTGTTTCCGAATCCCTCAGGAGAAAGTCCGGTTCGACTCCTCGTAAAACCGACGGCGGCGCAGGACTGTGTTCCGGAAATGAATTTCGAATCAACTTGCTGTATTTCAACGGGTTGCGCAGTTTGTCAAGGCCTCCCTCAAAGACGCCGCAGGGGATTCCTGCCAGCTCTTTGATCCGATGATGTCCGCCGATATGGTCGCCGTGCGTATGGGTGCAGAGAAGGAACGAGAGGTCCGCTGGAGTCAGTCCGAGCATTTTCAGCGCGGGAAGGATGGTGTTGTCCACGGTTTCCGCGGAGGCGCCGGAGTCGATCAGGATGCTTTTTTCCCTTCGGATCAGATAGACTCCGCTCCAGAGTCCGTTGAATGGCGTCTTCAAAAGGTAAATTCCATTGGCGACGGGTTCGAATGTCTGCATTTTTCCGTTTCCTCCTTGCAATTCCGGGTTGTTCATGTATAATATAAATCAGTTTTGATATAATTCAACAAAAGGAGATGCGGAATGAGAGAATCAGACAAGATTGCATTTGAAAAATTGACCGGGGCGCGTCCTGTGCTGGTCGGCTGCGGAAGGGCGGGGAAAGTGATGCCGGGATTCCGGAAGAACCTGATTCTGCATTCCGGTCCGCCTGTCTCGTTCGGGAACATGCGCGGTCCGCATCGGATGGGGATAGTCGGTGCGGCAATGATGGAAGGTCTCGCCCGGAATGAAAAGGAGGCCGTCGGAATGATTGAATCCGGCGAAATTGAGCTCGGGTGTGCAAATGATTTTCATTCCGGCGGCCCCGGCGCTGGAATTACATCCTCTTCGATGGCTGTTCTGGTGGTGAGGGAGGCAAATTCCGGGACGCTGGGGTTTGCCGCTCCGATTGAGGGCATGATGGGAGGCGGGCTCGGCGGCTGGGGCGTTTATAACGATTCCGTCCGGGAAAATCTGAAGCGGATTGCCGGAACGTATGCGCCGCTGCTGGACCGGGTCCTGAAGCAGAGCGGGGGAATTGACATCGCCTCGCTCTTCGCGGAAGGGCTCCGGATGGGGGACGAGGAACATACAAGACAGGTCGCGACTGACCGGCTTTTCCTTTCCCTGGTGCTGGAAAAGTCTGAGAAAACGGATCTTTCCGATTCTGAGCGGATTGCTCTTCTGAAGTGGTTGAATTCCTGCCGGCGATTCGTGCATCATGTGGGATGCGCGTCGGCGGTGGCTTCGCTGAAATCGGCATCGGGAGTTGCCGGAGCCACTCTTGTGACCGCGATGTGCGGCAACGGATATGAGTTCGGCATCAAGACCAGCGGAACGGGAGAGCGATGGTTCACAGCGCCCGCTCCGACCTTCAGCGGACGCTGTTTCTCGCCTTCGGATTCCCTTGCGGATGCGGCACCCTGGCTCGGCGACAGCAGCAATGTGGAGGCGTGGGGACTCGGCGGCATGGCGGCCGCGGCGAGTCCGGCTCTGCTGCGGGAACGTTCCGAATCGCCGGCTGACGGCGTGCGGCAATGTGCGGAGATGGCGGAAATCTGTTTCGGGCGCAGTTCCGTTTTTGCCGTCCCGCTGATTCCGGAAGGGTTCGCGCCGGCCGGGATTCTGCCGAGGCTCGCCGTTGAAAAAAGAATCACTCCGAAAATGCACGGCGGCATTCTTTCCCGCGTGACGGGCGGACAGATCGGAGTCGGTTATGCGCGAACTCCTCTGGAATGTTTCGAAAAGGCGCTCGCATGACGGCATGGAAACCGTTCCATTTGGACGGCATGGATTTTCTCGAATATGAAACCCCGGAGTGGATGGCATGGACCGCTCTGTCCTCGGGGGGAAATCTGGTGCGTCTGCGTCATTGCCCGTCTGGAGCGGAGATCCTGTGTTTTCCACGGAATCCGGCGGAGCTTGAGGCTCATCCGGAGTGCTTTGGAACACCGCTGCTTCTGCCGCCGAACCGGATCGCCGGCGGATGTTTTCTGGCGAATGGAACTCTCTGCCGTCTGCCGGTCAATGAACCTTCCACGGATTCCCATCTTCACGGGATCGTGCTCGGGCGTCCGTGGAATCTGCTCTCGACCGGAGAACATGAGATTGCTGTGTTTTTTCAATTCGGACCCGGTGCGCCGGAGTATTGCGGTTGTCCATACAGATTCCGGCTGGAGATGCGCTGCCGCTTCGAGCCGGATTTCGTGACGCATCTTCTCTCCGTGCGGAACACTGGCAGCGAACCGATGCCTCTGGGGGTCGGATTTCATACGGCGTTTTATCTGCCTTCCGGAGAGAATGCCCGAATCGAGGTTCCGCGCGGGGAGGGGGTATGGGAGGTCCATCCCCGGCGCAGACTCCCGACCGGCCGTCTGCTGCCGGGGGAGAACGGCATAATGGACCTGCTGGACGGAAATCGGACGGCGGATTCGCTTCCTGTCGCCGTTCATTTTCCCGTTCACGGAAGGCATGAGGCTGTGATCCGTAGAAAAAATTTCCGGATCCGCTACTCCTTTGATGAGAAATACCGCCATCTTGCCTGCTGGAACGATGGCGGAGGAAAAGGATTTTTCTGCATCGAACCCATGAGCTGGATGACGAACGCCCCCAATCTGGGGCTTCCTCCTGCGATCACGGGATTTTCTTTCCTGGGGGCCGGTGAAACACGGATATTCCATTCCGAGTTCCGGATTGAAAGCTGATTGCCGACGGAAACGGAATTCCTTCAAAAAAAACGCACCCGGTGAGTCCGGGTGCGTCGAAAATCCTCCGCGTTTGCGCGGTGTCAGATTTTAACGGGTTCGCCGAGAGAGGCGGATTTGTAAATTGCATCCAGAATCTTCATGACGGTGACGCCCTCTTCCGGCTGAACCAGGAAGGGTGTGTTGTCCCGGACGGCATCGGCGAAGAGATGAAACGCGTTTGGCATCGGCTGAGCGGTATGCATCTTGGCATCGAACTGTCTTCCTGCGACTTCATAGTAATATTCGACATCAAAGGTGTAGCCTTCGTTGAGGTTGTACTGATACATGCCTCCTTTGTCGCCGAGAAGACGGATCGTCTGATTCTCGTTTTCCCTGATATTGGACGCCCACGAAGCATCCAGTTCAAGGGTTGCGCCATTGTCGAATTTGATCATGGCGCAGGCGAGATCCTCGACCGTATAGCTGAGCCCCCGTTCCGCCGCCATCTTCGGAGCAATCTTGTCATAGGTGCTTGCCATGACCCAGAGTGGACGCGGATACCCCATCAGCCAGAGCGCGAGGTCGAGTCTGTGGACTCCGAGGTCGATCAGCGGTCCGCCGCCGGACTGTTTCTTGTCGTAGAACCAGGACCCCATGGGCGCTCCGGAACCGGTGTTGAAATTGGCGGCGGCCAGTCCTGGGACGCCGCGGCGGCGCAGCCAGGCGCTCCGGCAGAAATAGATGTCGCCGAGGGCTCCTTCCTCGATCAGATTTTTCATTGCGCGGGACTGGGGATTGAAGCGGTAGGAAAAATCAATGCCGAGCTTTTTGCCGAGGCGTTTTGCCGTGTCAAGCATCTCCTGGGCTTCCTGCGCATTGAGCGCCATTGGTTTTTCGCAGAGGACGTTGGCTCCGGATTCGAGAGCGGCGATCGTCAGCGGTTTGTGCTGATCGTTCGGAACGGCGACGGAAATAATGTCGAGCTGCTCCTTTTCGATCATCTCGATGCCCTCGTGATAGATCTTGCCTTTGAAGGTCGGATGTTTTTCCGGCAGAAGGGCTCGACGGTCCTCCCGGCGGTCCGCGATGGCAACGACTTCCACATCGGGGTGAGCCAGATATCCTGCAAGATGTCCGCTTCCCATTCCGAGTCCGATGACTCCGGCCTTGAGTTTCTTCGTCATATGATTTCCTCCGATTTCTTTTCTAAATAAACGGGATTTTATTTTGCGGATTTGATTTCTTCCAGCGGTTCGACCATCGGGCAGCTTGAGTCGCGATTGATCGTCGCCGCCGCCCATTTCGCCGCGTTGACGAGAACCTTCTGGATGTTCGGATCATAGTAAATCGGGAACGATTCGTGTCCGGGCGCAAAATAGAAAATTCTGCCGTTTCCGCGCGTGAAGGTCACGCCGCTGCGGAAGACTTCGCCGCCCTCGTACCAGGTGATGAAAACGACATCGTCCGGTTTGGGAATATCGAAGCGTTCTCCATACATTTCCGTGTGCGGAAGTTCGAAGTGATCGGGCAGCCCTTTGGCGATCGGATGAGAGTGTTCGATGACCCAGATCCGCTCTTTTTCGCCTTTTTCCCGCCATTTGAGATTTGCCGTGGTTCCCAGCATCCGCATGAAAATCTTGGATTTGTGTCCGGAATGCAGGACGATGAGCCCCATTCCCGCGAGAATACGTTTCTGGACGCGGTCGACAATTTCATCCTTCACTTCGCCGTGATGAGCGTGTCCCCACCAGAAGAGCACATCGGTGTTGTCGAGGACTTCCTGCGTCAGTCCGTGTTCAGGATCGTCGAGCGTTGCATAGGTGACTTCGAAGTCTCCTTCGTTTTTCAGCATTTCGCCGATGGCGACATGCATTCCCTGCGGATAGATCGCTTTGACATTGTCGATCTCTTTTTCGTGACGAAACTCGTTCCATACGGTAACTCTGATTTTCTGCGCAGACATGTTTTCTGTCTCCTTTAATTGGTTTGTGATGCATCTTTTTCTTCTTTGTTGTAATATAAGACCTTGAAAAAACGCTTCAAGAAGGTATATGTATACAAAATGTGATATTAACATTACACTTTGTGAGCGTGAGCAATGAGACTGTGGGAAGTGCGTTTTCAGATTCTGAAACCGATTGAGTCATTGTCTGTGCCGGATGAAATCGTTCTGGAGGAACAGAATTCACCTGCTTATCATCTGGAGGGGAGCGGACGGGATGCCTATTCCGCCCAGATTGTCACTACGATTTCCGGGGAAGGGGCGTTCCGCTGGAAAAACGAGGTTTTCCGGATGCTTCCGGGCAGGACTTTTCTTGCCCGTCTGGGCGATCCGGACACGGCGTATTATTATCCCGGCCACGTTTCCGAACCGTGGATTTTTCTCTGGATCTCCTTTTACGGGAAGCATATTCCGGAAATCATGGCCGATCTGAACTCCCGCTATGGATATGTTTTCGATCTGCCTCTGGACAAGGGATTCGTGCGGCATCTGGAGTCCTACCGCAGTCAGCGGGGGACGTTCCAGTTTCTCACGCCGACCGCAGGGGCGAAGATCGTTTCCGATGCGCTGGCATCCTTCGGCGAGTGCATTGAGTTCAAGGAAAGCTTTTCTCCGAAGGCGGAACTGGTTCGTTCCGCGCAGGAAATCATTTCTGCAAACCTGGACAGGGAACTTGACATTTCCGCAGTCGCGGAAAAACTGCACGTTTCCCGCGAGCATCTGACGCGCGTGTTCAAGGCGCAGACCGGGATCACTCCGGGTGTTTTCGCCATGGATGAACGGATGCGCGTCGCACGCCGTCTTCTGCGCGACAACACCCTGACCTGCAAGGAGATCGGCGAACGTCTCGGCTACGTTTCCGCCACCAGTTTCGCGCGGGCATTCAAACATTACTACCAGTACAGCCCGGATGCCTATAAAAACCGCTGAAAATCTTCCTGGACCGGTTGATTTCTTTCCGTTTCCACTGTATTTTTATATTCACGAACATTTACCAGGAAAGGAACATCGGATACCATGGAACAGAAACACTGGAAACTCGAAACGATCGCCGTCCAGAGCGGCTATACTCCGGAAAACGGCGGTCCCCGCGTTCAGCCGCTTGTACAGAGCACAACCTATAAATATGATGATGCCCGGAGCGTCGCGGAGCTCTTCGATTTGAAACGGGAGGGCTTTTTCTATACACGGCTGGCAAATCCGACCGTGGACTGCTTCGAAAAAAAGATTGCGGCTCTGGAGGGCGGAGTCGCCGCCGTTGCGACAAGTTCGGGGCAGAATGCAAACGCGCTTGCACTTATGAACATCGCCCGCTGCGGGGACCATATTGTTGCGGCGTCAAGTCTTTACGGAGGGACGGTTTCCCTTTTTTCCAATACTCTGAAAAAGACGGGGCTTTCGTTCACCTTCGTCCCCCCGGAAATATCGGAGGAGGAACTGGATGCGGCGATCCGGCCGGAGACAAAAGCCGTGTTTGCCGAAATGCTCGCGAATCCGGCGCTGGTTGTCCTTGACGTGGAAAAATTTGCACGGGTCGCGCACCGTCATGGCCTGCCGCTGGTGGTGGACAACACCTTTCCGACCCCGTTCCTCTGCCGTCCGTTTGAATTCGGGGCGGATATCATCACCCATTCGACGACAAAATATCTTGATGGACACGCGACCAGCGTCGGCGGGATGATCGTCGAAAAAGGCGGTTTCGACTGGAACAACGGCAAATTCCCGGAACTCGTTGAGCCGGATGAAAGCTATCATGGAATCGTCTACACCCGCGATTTTCCCGAATGCCCCTATTCCGTCAAGATGCGCGCCCAGTGGATTCGCGATCTCGGCAGCGGCATGGCTCCCTACAATGCGTTCCTTTCCATGATGGGCACTGAAACTCTGCACCTGCGCATGGAACGTCATTGTGCCAATGCTCTTGCCATGGCGGAGTTTCTGGAACAGCATCCGAAAGTCGGCTGGGTCAACTATCCCGGATTGAAGAGCAGTCCTCAGCAGCCGCTTGTCCAGAAATATCTCAAGCGCGGATGCAGCGGGGTTCTCTGCTTCGGGGTGAAAGGCGGAGTCGCCGCCGGAGAACGGATCATGGACAGCCTGAAGCTGGCTGCGATTGCCGTGCATGTCGCCGATATCCGCACCTGCGTTCTGCATCCGGCAAGCATGACGCATCGCCAGCTCAGCGAGGCGGAACTGATCGCGGCGGGCGTCTCTCCGGACCTGATTCGTCTTTCGGTCGGCATTGAGCATATCGACGATCTCAAGGCGGATTTCGATCAGGCTCTTGCCAAAGTCTGATCAGGATTCAGGCTTCCGCGTCCCGCTCGTGACGGACGCGGGAGATCCTGTTTTCCGGAGAAGAACCCGGAGCCGTAATATTTGATGAGTTTTCCGCTTCATTCTCTTGTTAAAACGGCAAACACGTGTATATTTAAGCAAAGTCAACGTTTGATCTCACTGGAAAAAAGATGCGCTATCGCTGTCCGTTCTGTTATTATACGATTGCCGTGGACGACATGTCCCGCGGTTATCCTGTTGTTTGCGCGGGCTGCGGCAAGACGATCCAGATTCCGCCGGGAAAGTTCGATCCGGGCTGTATTATCGGGGATTTTGTCATTCTTGACCGGATCGGGGCAGGTTCCATAGGGACCGTCTACAAGGCAACTCAGCTTTCCCTGGACAGGCAGGTTGCTCTGAAAATTCTTTCTCCGGAGTATACCACATCGAAAGGGATCAATGATTTTCTGCGCGAGGCGCGCGCCGCCGCAAAACTCAGCCATACGAATCTGGTTCAGGCTCTGGCCGTGGGGGAGGAGGATGGAATCTGTTATCTCGCGATGACGTATGTCAACGGGGAGAACCTCAAGTCGCGTCTCCGCCGGGAGGGCAGGATTCCGGTCGACGAGGCTTTGCACATAGCTCAGCAGGTGGCGGAAGCGCTTTATTACGCATGGGACGAGGCCGGACTTATTCACCGTGATGTCAAACCGGACAACATTATGACGACCGATGACGGTATCGTCAAGCTGACGGATCTCGGACTTGCCATGAACCAGTCCGAATGGACGGAGGAAATGGAGATTTCCGGCAGTCCGTCCTATATGAGTCCGGAACAGTTCTCCGGGGAAAAGCTGGATCCCCGCAGCGATATTTACAGCCTCGGCGTTACGCTTTATCAGATGATCTCCGGGCGTCTGCCTTATGACGGCGAGACCGTGAAAAAGATCGCCCGTCAGCATATGGAAGAGGAACCGGTTCCCCTGCGGCGTCTGGTTCCCGGCGTTCCCCTGCCGGTGGAGGCGCTGGTCAAGCGCATGATGGCCAAGAAACCGGAAAACCGTTTCGCTTCCATGGAGGAAGTCCTGAAAGCCATCTGGACCATCCGCCAGAAAACGGCTCCGAATAAAAGTCTGGTTCCCGATGTGCATACCATTTCCATCAAACGCCTTGATTATGACATTCAGAATGAGTCGTCGGAACTGAAGGCAAAGGTAACGGAGCGGATCAATACGAAGAACATGCTTGTGGACCGCCTGGCAACCGGCTTCCTTACCGCCGTCGTTGTGATAATCGTGATGCTGATGCTGTATACGATTTTCGATGCGGGAAGCCAGGATTCCCTCCGGATCTATCCGAAGGTCGCTTATTTTGAAAAACTGTCCACAGACAGGAGCCTGGATCGGAAATCCGTCCTGGAGGAGGGAAAGAAAATCCTGGATGAACTGCCGAATCTGCATACTCCGGAGCAGGAATTCAACCGGACGAAAATGCTTCTCCTGATAGCGAATCTTGAGCAGGAAATCTCCGCCAGTGAAATCCTTTCCCTGACACAGAAAAATTCCGAGGAACGGAAACAGACCGCTTCCATCTCCGCGGAACTGAACGAAATGCGGAAAAACAATGAAACCCTGAAGAAAACGGTCGAACGTACAGCGGATTATGATGCGATCCAACAGAAAAACGGAGACCTGACGGCAAAGAACGAAAAGCTGACCGCTGATCTGAGGGCGCTTTATGCGCGTTTCCTTCAGGCGGAAAAAGAGATCGCTTCCAGAAAACAGCAGGAGGAGAAACGGGATGAGAAAGAGATCCGTTTGAAAATCCTCTCCCTGCAGAGAGCGGGAAAATTCCGCAATGTCGATGTCCTGGTGGCGTCAGAACAGGTGAAAAAGCCCTATCTCTACTCCTGGCTCTCCGCAAAAGATACGGAAAATGCGCAACTGGCGAAAATCCACTCCATTCTGACCGACAGCGGCACCCGCTTTTCCGGTTATCCGATCAGCGGTTACGGACGGATCGAGATCATCGCCGGCGGTTATATCGACTACAAGACTCCCCTCGGAGAACTCCGTCAGAAGGAATGGAAGGCTTTTCCCGCCTCTTCCCTCTACAAACTGCTGATGAACGATTCCTCCCTGAAGAGAAACCCCGCGGCAGTGCGGTCCGCCTGCGAGTTTCTCCTGGGCAATTACGGCGCAGCCTGCAAGGCGGATCCCGCCAACACCGAGTTGCAGCAGACTGTGAACAACTATGCCGAACAGGAAATCGAACGCCTGAAAAACGAATCGGCCGTTGACAGATACCGGACACAAAGTAAAGTGAGGGCATTGCTGGAACGTCTCAAAGGGGCGGGCAGTTATGCAAACTATGAAAAGGAGCTGAAGGCGCTTCTCTGATCGGCGGACAGAGAGAAGAACTCTTTCCCCGTGAAGAGCCTCAGGCAGACTGATAAGGAGATTGAACATGGCGAACAAACTGACGCTTCCCACCGGAACCGAGACGATTCTGATTGTCGACGATCAGGAAACGGTCTGGGACTTTTTAATTGAAGCCCTCCAGAAGCTGGGGTATTCTGTCCTGCTGGCTGAAAACGGGCTCGACGCAGTTGAGATCTATCAAAACAACCCCGGGCAGATTGATCTCGTCCTGCTGGATATGATTATGCCTCAACAGGGTGGACATACCACCTTTTACAAACTCAAGGAACTGGACCCGAACGTGAAAGTGCTGCTTTCCAGCGGATTCGTCTCGCACGACGAGGTGGATGATCTTCTCGCCAACGGCGCCGCCGGTTTCCTGCCGAAACCGCACCGCATCGCCACTATGGCCGCGGAAATCCGCCGGATTCTCGATGGGGCAAAAAAATAAGCAGTTTCCTCTTTTTCAGAGTCGGCGGAGTCCCTCCGGAATTTTCCAAACGGAATCATTGTCGCTGTCTGGACCGGTCTTTCTCAGATTTTTATTTTTTTGTTCATGAATATTTTCATGAAATTTCATGAATAAGGGGTTGACAATTTTTCCTTTTTATGGTATAATGAAAGAAAGAGAAGGAAGGGATTCGGAATGTCCGATTATACCATAAAAGATATTGCAAGAATGGCGGGCGTGTCGACGGGAACCGTCAGCCGTGTGTTGAATGGAGCCGACAATATTGCGCCCGGTCTGTATGCGAAGACAATGGAAGTTTTGAAATCCACGAACTATCTGGAGTCGAAACGGCGCGTGGTCGCCGGAACGGAGCCGAAGACGCGGAAATCAATAAAGCGAATCTGTGTCGTAACTCCGGACATGACTGCCGCATGGAGCGGACATCAGCTCTGGAATGAGTATCTGCATGGGATCGAAAATGCGTGCCGGGCGGCGAACTGCCGTTATGAGGTGCAGTTTGCCTCTCCGGGGCTGTCGCCGGAGGAGCAGGCGGAGAGTCTGTCATCCTCGGACGGTATTTTGATCAAGAATGCGCTGGAAGTTCCGGAATTCATGAAATTTCTCCCGCCGGATCTTCCGGTTGTCGGATTCGGTTCCTACAATCCGGGCATGCTTTGTCCTCAGATTGCGATTGACAACTATGCCGTCGGCGTGGTGATGACGGAGCATTTTCTGAAAATGGGACATACCCGGATTGCTTTTGTCAACCATGAGACGCATCATAAAATGTTCGTGACGCGCGAACGGGGATATGTGGAAACGATGCGTGCCGCAGGACTCTACGATGAAAAGCTTCTGCTCGAACATAAGACGTATCCGGGACGGGAATTCTCGCCTCTCCGGACTCTGCCGGATATGCGCTCAACTCTCGACAGACTTCTCCGGATGACCCCGCTGCCCACTGCCGTCGTATTTGTCAACGACTGGGCTGCTGCCGGTTTTTATCAGGCGTGCCAGGCTCAGGGGGTTGCGATACCGGATATCTTCAGCGTTTGCGGAGTCGACAATACTCTTTCCATCTGTGAAATTCTGAATCCGGCTCTGAGTTCGTTCGAGCTCCCCTGGAGCAGGGTTTCCGAATTTGCCGCGGCATCCCTGATTGAAATGATCGACGGCATAGGACGGCATCGGATGAACGTGACTTCCGTACAGTATCTTGGCGGAAAGCTGGTACTCCGGAATTCCATCCGGAAGATCGGCTGAGCACGGTTGCGGAACATGAAATGTCAAGAAAAAATGCAATATGATAAAAAGAAAGGTCAGGAGAAGTATATGGATACACGGCTAAGGAATCGGATTCCTGCCACCTCAATCGGTCGGTCAGAATGGAATAAGAAAAATCCGGAACAGGTCTTCCCGAATTGGAAGCGTATCGCAAATCATTTTACATTGATAGAGCTTCTTGTTGTGGTTGCGATTATTGCCATTCTTGCAGGAATGCTTCTGCCTGCGCTTCAGCATGCAAGGCGGATGGCTCAGAAGATCTCCTGTGTCAGCAATGTGAGTCAGGGAATGAAGGGGCAGCTGCTTTACGCGGAGGACTTCAGCGGCTGCATGGTCACTGTGATGGAATGGAACGGCAGCTATCGGACGTGGACGGAGGTCCTGACCGAAGGAAAATATGTCTCCTGGAATGTGTTGCGCTGTCCCGGCAACCCGGAGGATAAAAAAGTGGCTATGACGAATCGTTTCATGGGGCGCTACGGATTTGTGAAAGGAAAGAACGATTTTCAGTATCATGCCGCTGACGGTTTGAAGAAGGCTAAACTCGGGGAATATTTTCTGACCTTTGGGAGCGATGACAATCAGTTTTTCCTGCCGCATAAGATGAAGATGCCGGGTGCTACGTTTCTTCTGGCGGACAGCGTGACGCCGCAGGGAACGCAGAAAGGACAGTCCTGCTGGGCGATCTCCCCCAGCGCCGGACTGGATGCGGCTTTGGTCGGACTGCACCTGGCGCATGGAGAGTTGGCAACGGTCGGTGCGGCGGATGGTCACGTTGAGTCCAAGGGGCGAGTGGCGTTGAATACCTGTCCGTTCAATTTTCGTTACATGATTTCGGAATATCTCCTTGATGTTTCCATCAATCAATAATAGAGAAAGGATAAGTCCATGAACCGGATTTTGAAAACATTTTCCCTGAGCGCCTGCGGCATGTTTTCCGCGGTGGCTCTGGCGGCTGCGCCGGCTGGTGTCGCCTCCGACCCTTACGGTATCTGTGCGCACGTTTCACGCAGTGAATTCGAGATTGCCCCGCAAGAGTTCAAACTGATGCGTTCCGCCGGGATTAATTGGGTTCGCACCGATTTTGACTGGATGCGTATTCAGTCCGCAAAGAACGGCGAATGGAATTTCAAACGTCTGGATGAACTGATTGCTCTTGCAAAGAAAAGCGGAATGAATGTCCTGCCGATTCTTGATTATGATGTTCCCTGGGCGACTCCGGCATGGAAACAGATGAAGTTCTGGCGCGAATATGTCCGGCGCACCGTGACGCACTTCCGGAATGACATCCGTTTCTGGGAGGTTTGGAATGAGGAAAATTCGGCTCCCATGTGGCGGGATACCCCGAACGGCGCCAACTATGCGAAACTCTTGATCGCTTCTTATGAGGAGATCAAAAAAATTGATCCGGAACTTCAAGTCCTCTACGGGGGCACAGCGGGGATACCGATGCCGTTTATCGAAGACTCGTTAAAAGCGGGTGCAGCCGCCGGATTCGACATCATGAATATACATCCTTACCGGAAGGACAATGTGCCCGAGGATGCTCTTGTGCCTGATATTCAAGGCGTGCGCAACCTCCTCGCAAAATACGGAGCCGGAGAGAAACCGATCTGGATCACGGAAATCGGATGGCCGACCAATCAGGCAAATGATGTTTTCCGGGAGATTTTTGTCCCTCTGCTGGAGAAAGCCGGATTCGATTTGAAGCAGGTGAGGGTTGCCTGCATTCATGATCCCTCCTATCCCTTTTCCACTGTAACAACCACGCTGGATTTCAAAAAAATCTTTCCAACGGCTAAATCTGTGGACCATATTGCTCTGAGAGAGCTTGCCTCCCTGAATCCGAAAGAGTACCCGGTCCTTGTGCCTTCTGTAGACGAGACCTTTCCGATGGCGTACTTCGATGCCCTGGAATCGTATGTGAAACGGGGCGGAACTCTGATCTTTTCCAGAGGCGTGCCGCTTTATTATGATCTGATTAAACGGGCGGATGGTAAAACGGAACGGATTCAGGTTGACGACCGTTACCGCAACCGCCTGCACATCGGCTGGGGTGCGTGGTGGACCGACAGGAACATCCCGCACAATACCGTTAAAACGGAAGTTGCTCCGGAATTCAGGACAAAAGTCAAGATACAGGATCTCCCGGGAGAAATTTTCCTGACCGATAAAAGACTGAAGAAGGGGGATCGGCTGATTCCGATTCTGTATGGAGTCCGGGATCGTTTCCGCGGCATTTCCGGAGCGCTTATTGAATTGAACAGCGATCTGAAAGGGAAGATCGTTGCCGTAACATACAAATCTTCCACCGGCGGTTCGACCGAGCAGTTCCAGGCGGAAGTGCTTCCCAGAACGTATCTTCTGGCGTTTTCTGCCGGAGTTCAGCGTCTCTTCTGGTATGAATTTCAGTCCCCGGAGGGAATTGCGTTCGATCAGGAGTCACATTTCGGAATTACCCACAAGGACCTTTCTCCCAAACCGGCGTATCTCGCATATAAAACTCTGACGAAGATGCGTCCGGATGGTTCCTCTGTTCCGCGCATAACTGTTTCCCCTGACGGAATTTATACCGCGGAATGGACTCGGCCCGACGGTAAAAAAGTACATGCCCTCTGGACTGCCCGCAAAACGAAAAAATGCGTCCTCTCGATTCGTGGAAAAATCGACTCTGCAACCGGATATCTCGGACAGAGACTCAGCGAAGATCCCTCCGCCTTCACCGCGACTCCGCGGATCGTTTATCTAACCGGTCCCGATTCTGTAACAGTGAAGTGATTCTCCCTTTTCCTGATTTTTTCCGGCGGCGGGTAAATACGATCCGCCGCTTTTTCTTTTGATCGTGTTCCGGCATGTGATTTCAAGATGTTTCGGGAAAAATGGCTTTGCCTCATCGTTTGCAGCATCCTTCCGTTGCAATTTCCGGAAGAACCATGTATAGTAAGCGGAATTTCCGGCATCCATTCTCAAAATGGGGGAAATCAGGATTGGATTTTTTTGTATGCGGGATATGCTGCCCGTCTTGCATTTCTGTTTCTTTCCTGTTCTGTCTGGAGAAGCCGGAATGAAGATTTCAGAGAGATGTCACGGGCGCGGAGGCAGGGGTATTTGGGGAAATTTCCTGCCTCAGAGAGCGGAATTTATGAAATACGGAAAGAGAGGATCGGAATATGATAACCTGGCTGAAAGAATTTTCTCTGCCGGGACGTGAATGGGAGGAACGGTTTATCTGGAATCATTTCGGGGCGGCGGATTTGACCTGCTATCAGTCTGTTTATCCCTTCCGGACTCTGAACGGGAAAATCTCACGGCTGGAATTCGCGCCGATTACGGTTTTCTATGGGGGAAACGGCTCCGGAAAAACAACTGTCCTGAATTTGATCGCCGAAAAATTTCATGCGAAGCGTCTTTCTCCGTTCAATCAATCTCCATTTTACAATCATTATCTGGAGCAGTGTGAAGGCGTTCTTCCGGAAGAGCCCTGTGAAAAACTGTTCATTGCCAGCGACGATGTTTTCCTGAGTATGCTGAACAGCCGATTTGAAAACGAAAAAAATGATGAATCAAGGAACCGGATGATCCGGAAAGCGATGGATGCGAAAGGCGATTTTGCGCGGGGACGCCGGAAATCGTTCCGGATGAAACGTCTTGAGGATTATCAGGATCTCTGCGATGAGATTGATATCCGTCGTCTTACTGTTTCCGAATATTTCCGGCGCAACATTCGTCCTGATATTCGCGAGGCCTCCAACGGTCAGCTTGCCTTTCTGTTCTTCACTTCCTCTATCAAGGAAAACGCTCTGGTGCTGCTGGATGAGCCGGAAAACAGTCTTTCTCCCGGAAAACAGCTGGAACTCGCTGAATATCTGCTGGCCAGTGCACGTCTCGGCACACAGTTGATTATTGCCACGCACTCGCCGCTCCTGCTGGCGATGGAGGGCGCGGAAGTCTATGATTTCGATTCCGATCCGGTCGTGACGAGGCCATGGCAGGAACTGGAGAGTTCGAAGATTTATTATCGTTTTTTTCAGGAGAAGGCCCATCTGTTTGAATCCGGAAGATCCATCGGGATGTGATCCGGTGGGCTGCCCCCGATCACCGAGCTTCATCCTTCAGGAGAGATGGAGTTCCTGCCGCGGCAGGCTTCTTTGATCTTTTGCAGAAATTCTCCGTCAAGACGATAGTATTTCCAGTAGATAACCAGATAAAAGAGAGAGAACAGCATCGGGATTCCGCCCATGATTATCCGGATTCCTGTGATGGTTGTCTGGGGTTGCACGGCATTTGCAACAAAACCGATGAGGGAGAGTCCGGTTCCGGTGATGAATCCGCTCAGCGCACCGGCGAGTTTCACGACAAACGTCTGTGTGGAAAACAGGATGCTTTCGTTCCGGGTGCCGAGTTTATATTCTCCGTAATCAACCACATCGGCAAGCATGACGGTCAGGATTCCGAGCGAGAGCCCTATGCCGAAATTGATGCATGCTCCCGTCAGGAAAACCGACCACCAGAGTAGCGTTTTTTCCACGGGAAAGGCTCCCAGCAGCAATACGGCAAAACCCAGAATCGGGAAAAATCCTGATGCTGAAAATACGGTTTTCCTTCCGAAGCACGAAGCAAAAAAAGGATATCCGAACAATCCGCAAAGCTGCGCAATTCCCGCTGCCAGCAGATAGGAGGAGACCAGATTCTGAATCCCTATGACATATTTGAAATAATAAACGGCAAATCCGTTGGAGAGCTGGAACGAAATATTGAACAGAAGCGACAGGATCAGGACCACAATCACCTGATCGTTTTTTGACAGAATCCGCACCATTTCCCGGATGGTTGTCCTGTTCTGCGGTTCCTCTCTCCGGATGGATGCGCGGTCTCTTACAAACAGAAATGTGATGACGGAGCAGATCAGAAAGACAAGGGCGATAATTCCTCCCAGACAGCCGAAACCCAGTGCCGGATCGCCGCTTCCCAGCTTCTGGACGAGCGGCAGGCCGAAGTAGCCGATCAGCATCCATGCCGCGCTTGCGAAAATACGGGGAATCACGGAAATGACATCCCGTTCTTTTTCGTCATCAGTCAATGAGGGGATCATTGACCAGAATGGGATATCCATCAGCGTGTAGGTCAGTCCCCAGAGAATGTAGGTGGCGGCAATGTATACGAGCTGCTGTGTTCCGCTGAGTCCCGGATTCAAAAAAAGGAAAACCAGTACAATGGCGTTCAGAATGGTTCCCAGCAGAATCCACGGGCGGAATTTTCCCCAGCGGGTCCGCGTATTGTCGACAACCAGCCCCATGACCGGATCATTGACCGCGTCAAACAGGCGTGCCACCAGAAACAGATTTCCGATAAACACCGGACTGATCTTGCAGATGTCCGTCAGATAAAACATGTAAAATGTGGCAACAATTGCGTAAACAAGGTCTTTGCCGAATGCGCCGAGTCCGTATGAAATTTTGGCCGTCCATGTTAATTTCTGCATTTTCGCTTCCTGAAATTGATAGGGTGATGGTATCTGATCCGCAGACTTCGGTTTGAACATTCTCCTGTCGGATTTAAAAATACTATACGCCGGATTCCGTTTTTTTCAAGAAGTCATCTTCCTGAAAGCGGACGCGGAGTGCCTGACCGCGCGGAGGTATGGCGAAAAAGAAAAACCCCGGACATCGAAATCCGGGGTTGAAATTCAAAAATGGGAAGCTTGTCCGGTCAGGATGCGGCTTCTTCTTTTTTCACTTCTTTTTTTGTCTCCTTTTTTGCCGCGGGAGCGCCGGCTTCCACCAGCTGGATGATGCAGGCCGGAGCCGCATCGCCGACGCGGGTGCCGAGTCGGAGAATTCTGGTGTAACCGCCGTTTCTCAGTTCATAGCGTTTGGCAAGATCGGAGAAGAGCTTTTCCACCACATTTTTTTTGGTCTGAGCCTTGTCCGCCGGGGTGTTGACTTTCAGTTTAGCAACTGCAAGTCTGCGGTGGGCATCGGTGCCTTTTTTGGCAAAGGTGATGAGTCTGTCGACGAGACGACGGACCTCTTTTGCCCGTGTAACGGTTGTCTTGACCTGCTCGTGCAGAATAATGGAGCACGCGAGGTTGACAAGCAAAGCTTTTCTGTGACCGCAGTTGCGGCCCAGTTTGGCAACTTTTCTAAGGTGACGCATAAGTTAATCAGGCCTCCTCTTTCTTTGTGTTGTTGTTAACACGGTCCGCCTCGGCTTGAATTGCGTTGACCAGTTCTTCGCTGAAGGTCATGCCCAGCGAGAGATTCATTCCATGAAGCTTCTCTTTGATTTCATCAAGTGACTTCTTTCCGAAGTTGCGATACTTGAGCATTCTGGATTCGGTTCTGATGCACAATTCTCCGAGGGTCTTGATATTGGCATTGTTCAGGCAGTTCATTGCTCTTACGGAAAGATCAAGAACTTCAACATTCTGGGACAGGATCTTGAAGAGTTTCTGATCCTCGTCGCTGATGGTCGACAGCGTGTCGTCCTCCGCGGCCTGGGATCCGATGAACGGTTTCAGATGATCCTTCAGAATCTTGGCTGCTTTTTCAACGGCGTCCTTCGGAGAGATTCTGCCGTCCGTATAGACTTCAAGCACGAGACTGTCCATTTCGGTCTCTTCTCCGACTCGGGCAGCGCCGACCCGGTAGCGAACATGCGTCACAGGACTGAAAAGACTGTCGATCACGATCGTTCCCTGCGGATGATCGGGCCGTTTGTTCTTTTCCGCCGGTGTCCAGTCGCGTCCCTTGGAAACTTCGATTTCCGCACGGAACGGAACATCCTTGTCAAGGGTGCAGATGACCT